>NZ_BAAHXP010000015.1:0-38034 GCF_054656715.1 Hydrogenobaculum acidophilum | reverse complement strand
CTTTTTGTATAATCAACTATTATAATATTCTTATGAAAGATTTAAGGTTGAGAGTGCTAAAAAACCAAAAAGTAGGCAAACATACGTACCTTATGATACTTGAGCTAAAAGAACATATAGATATAAGACCTGGGCATTTTGTTATGATAAAGCCAAACGACACTTTCGATCCTCTAAATAGAAGGGCTTTTGCCATAGCTGATGTAGAAGATGACTCTATTTATATATATTACGATGTAGTAGGTAAAGGCACTTATCTAATGAGCAGCTTAAAAGAAGGAGATTTGGTAGATGCTTTGATGCCCCTTGGAAACGGACTTTTTGAACCAAGCGTTGATAGATTAAATATTGTACTAGCTGGGGGTATTGGTATATCTGGGGTTAGTTTGTTTTGTAAGCTTTTAAAAGCAAAAAACCTAAATTTTAAAGTGTATTACGGGGCAAGGTCAAAAGAGTACATCGTTATGTTGGATTGGTTTGAAAAATACCACATACCTATAGAAATATACACAGACGATGGAAGTTTTGGTAAAAAGGGTTTTGTAACCGATGCCTTAGAAAACGTAGAAGATGCTAAGGTTTACGCATGCGGGCCTACTCCTATGCTTAAAAGCGTGCAATCTATATCAAAGCAAAAGGGTTTTGATAGCTATATATCTTTGGAAAATCCTATGGCTTGCGGATACGGGGTATGCCTTGGGTGTGTAGTAAAATCAAAAGACGGGTATGTAAGGACTTGTGTAGAAGGGCCTGTTTTTAAAAGCGATGAGATAATACTTTAAGGAGAGCTTATGATGTTTAATTATTATATGCCTGTAGACATACACTTTGGGTTTGGCACCATTGCAAAAGTAGGTGAGATAGCAAGAAGGTTTGGTTTTAAAGGACTTATTGTAACAGGTAGGTCCTCTAAAAAACATGGATACCTTGACAAAGTGATATCAAACCTTATACTAAACAACATACCGGATGTTATCATCTACGACGAAATAGAGCCAAATCCCACAGATGTAAGCGTAAATAAAGGGGCTAGGATAGCCGCTGAAAATAAGGTGGACTTCATAATAGGTCTTGGTGGGGGTTCTATACTTGATGCTGCTAAAGCTATAGCAATAGTATCTTCCAACGAAGGTTTTGCTTGGGAGTATGTGTTTTATCCAGAAGGCCCAAAATCTATACCATATTATACAAGACCTGTGATAGCAATACCAACTACCGCAGGGACCGGCTCTGAGGTAAACAAATACTCTGTAATATCAAACCCAAACAGAAAAGAAAAATTAGCCATAGCTCACTCGTTAAACTATCCTAAGGTGGCGATAGTAGACCCAGAGCTTACCATGAGCATGGACAAAGACCTTACCGCCACCACCGGTATGGATGCTTTTTATCACGCCTTAGAATCTTACACCAATAGGCTTACAAATAGGCTTGCAGAAGACTTGGCTGCCTTAGCCTTAAGGCTTATATTAAAATGGCTTGAAATAGCTTACGAAGACGGTTCTAACAAAGAAGCTAGAGAAAATATGAGCTACGCCGCTATGCTTGCCGGTATTGCCATAGACCAAAAAAGGGCCGGCCTTATACATGCGATGGAGCATCCAATCTCTGGAAGGTATCCTCAAGTAGCCCACGCAAAAGGTCTATCCGCTTTAGGATATTATGTAACCCTTTACAACATAAGAAGAGCACCTGAAAAGTATAGAAAATTAGCCCAAGAAATAGGTCTAAAAGATGAATACCATCTTCTTGAAAAGCTAAAAACTCTCACTCAAACGTTAAATCTACCCCTTAGCCTAAAAGACTTAGGAATAACCGACCAAGACCTACCTTCTATGCTCACAGAAGATGTCTACTTTACCGGTAGAAACGCTTTTAATATAAATCCAGCAGAGATTACAGAAAAAGAGGTAGAGACCATCTACAAAGCCTCTTTGCTAGGAGACGAAAGCTTAGTGCCATAAAAACAAGCCTCTGGCGAGGCCACTGTGCTTTTAAAGGATATGCATATTAATAAGCCTATAAGGCCACTACTTTGTTTCTCCCTGTTCTTTTTGCTTGGTATAGAGCATCGTCTACTCGCTTTAACAGGGTTTCTTTTGTATCGTCTTTTTGTAAGGATATAACACCAAATGAACATGTTATGCTGAAGTCCTCTTCAAATGAAAATCTTTCTATTTCTTGTCTTAGCTTTTCAGCCAAAGCCTTTGCATCTTCTAAAGTGGTTTCTGGTGCTATTATAACAAACTCCTCACCGCCATATCTTGCCAATATATCTGTAGCTCTTATATTTGATGATACTATATTCGCTATGACCTTTAATGCTTTGTCTCCTATGTCATGCCCATAAGAATCGTTTATGTGTTTGAAAAAATCTATATCAAACATCGTGATGCTCAAAGGTCTATCGTATCTTTTGGCGAGCGTCATATATTCTTCTAACTTTTCTTCCAAGCATCTTCTATTGCATACTCCAGTAAGAGCATCTTTTGTAGATAGCTCTTCAAAGTATTTTATGATTTTTGACTCCTCTGTAATATCTTGCAATATACAAAGTATAAGCGTTTCATGGTTTTGATTTACACGGTTCATAGTCAGCTTTAGTACAACGTTTTCATCTTTTTTCATGGTTATATCGCTTATAGTAAAAAGACCGCTCTCATCTGCTGTCATTTTTTTTAAATAGCTTTTTATAAGCTCTTTTTTATCGTCGTCTAATATAAGAAAGTCTTCGAAGGTTTTTATATCTTGGTTTTTTATCATAGTATCAAAATATCTATTCTTATATGTAAGCTCTATCTCTAAAGCTTCCAAGTTCTTCACTTTAAATATAAAAGCTCCAAAATTAGCTTTATCTAGTATGTTTTCCAATACCTTCTTTTCTTTTGTCAATATATCTCTTAACTGTTTTTCTTGGGTAATATCCACAAAGCTAAATATGGCAATATCTTTATTGGTTAAATCTTTTGTTATGATTAAAGAGCCCTTTACATACACAAGGCGGTTGTTTTTGTTTATTAGGTTAAATTCTTGTAAAAGCATTGATTTTTTGTTTGTGAAGGCTTCTATTATATCTTTTGTATGTATTGGAGAAAGCACATCAAATATGCTCATCTGTGATATCTCTTTTTCTTCATATCCAAAAAGCTCAAAAAAGTAGTTATTTGCATAATAAATATTTTCTATATCAAACACAATCACACCTATTTGGGTATTCTCTGCTATGTTTTTAAGAAGTTCATTTCTATAGTTTAACTCCCTTCTTATGCTTATACTTTTTAAGGCGTTTTCTATTTTTTCTTTAAGCTGCGTGATAAAAAGTTCATAATCTTCAAAGTATTCTTTTACATTTGAACATATACAAAGAGCACCGTAGCGTTTACCATCTTTTAATATGGGTATTGCAAAGGATGAGAGTGTCCCTCTTTCTAAAAGCTTTTCTTTTACATACTCGTCTTTTATATCCTCTATATTTTTGTGGTATACTGGGCTTTTAAGATAAAAAGCTTCAAATATGGGAAAATTTCCTTCTTTATCTTTTTCATTTTGAACACAACTCATAGAAGATGAGTTTATACTTATAGTGCCTTCTTTGTTTACCATAAGGCATACATCTTTTGATATATCTTCTTTTTCTAAAAGCCTAACAAGTTTTTCTAAAAACTCTTCTTCTGTATCTGATGCATTTGAAATGTGCTCTATCTCTTTTAAAATCTCTAAAAACTTCTTGGCTCTCTCTTCTCTTGTTGTGTCGTATATGATGGATAGAAGATATATTTTACCCTCCAGCAAAATAGGCGATGAGAACACGTCCACATCCCTTATCTCTCCAGATTTAAGCTTATGTTTAAATTTAAATCTATTTATCTCTTTATTTTTGGCTTTTGATATGAGCTCTTTCATCTCTTTTTCGCTCAAAGTGTTTATATCCCAAGATTTTAAAGTGGTTATCTCTTCTTTTGTATATCCATAAAACTCCAGTGCTGCTTGATTGGCGTTTACGATGCTGTAAGTATCAGGGTCTATTAAAAGTATAGGTATACTATGACCCTCTAAAAATGTTTTATAAAACTCTCTTTCTGATTCTAGGCTATATATTGCTATGGCAGTCACTATCAGTATGTTTAGATATCTCATGCGCCAGTATATGCCGTATAGATTTTCTACATCTTTTTCCTTTATAAGCTTATAAAAGTATTGAGCGGCATAATGAAGTCTCTCGTGTGCTTTGTGGACATCTTCTTTAACATCGTTTGGGATTGCTGATTTTTCTATTTCCTTGTAGACTGGACAAGATTTTGCATCCATCGTTATAGAAGGTGTTTCGTTTAACTCAATATAATCTTTTGTTATGTCGTCTTTAAATTGTGCACTTGATTTTAGAAGCCCAGGCAATATATTCTCAGTATACAAAGTGGATTCCAAAGTTTCCGAATCTTCTATACATCTTATGGCATAGCCCCTTGCTATATTTTCTTCAAAAATTTTAAAGAAAAGATATATCTTATCGTAAGCTTCCTCTGTGAATTTGTGTGTTTGAAAATATTCTTTTATAAAGCTGTTTTTTATATTATCTATGTTGTGCTTTATATAGTTTATATGGGTTTTATCATAGGACTCATAGCCTATCTTTTTTATGATTTCTTCATCTATTAACCCTGTGTTCAAGTAATCATCTATCAATTTTTTTATGCTTTCTTTATACACACAATCTTGAGTTTCCATAGTTGTATAATTATAGCAAAAAAAAAAAAAAAAACGATTTTGGAAATATTTTAAATAAGCGGGGATTATAACTTTAAAAACTTTTCAACGCTATCAACAACAAGCTTTGTTTTAGCTTCATAGTTGTTAAAAACTTCTATTTGTTTTTTAGTCATTTCGGCGTTGTACTTTACTTCTATTAGGATTTTATCTTCTGTTAGAAAATCTATTTCAACGTTATTTTCATAAATATAACAGGGTCTTTTAGATTTTATTTTTAAAAATACTAAATTTTCAAATATTGCTCCCTTATCTTTAAAACCTGCAACTGCGTTTTTTATACCCACATCGGCGACATAAACTTTTTTGGAAGACCTTAATCTCTCGTTCAATTTGCCACATCTTTCTATGGTATATATTAAAAATGTGTCTTTAAAATATTCAAAGAATCTTCTCGTGGTATCTACGCTTATTCCAAGCACTTTAGATATTTTGTTCAAACTAAACTGTTTTCCGGACCTTTCCATAAGAAGATAGAAAAAATCTCTCAACACCGACGCCTCTTTTATGTTGTGAAAATTTATAATATCTTTATATATAATGTCATCGATGAGCTGTTTTATATATTCTATATCCTCTGTTATTACATATTGAGGTATACCACCCAATTCCATATACTTTTCAAAGTATGTATAAGTTAGGTGAGCGTTTGCTTTGGTTATCCTAAGATTTTTAAAAGATAAAAACTCTTCAAAGTCAAGGGGTAAAACTTCAATTATTCTACTTCTTCCAGTAAGATATGCGTTTTCATCTTTTAATATAGAGGCCGACGAAGACGTAGCAAATAATTTTATGTTGTATAAATCGTATATATTTTTAAGTTGTTGTGAAAAATCTTTCTTATGAGCTATCTCATCAAGAAAGACATAAACTCTTTGTCCAAAGGGTATACCTTGTATCTTAAAATAATCTTCCAATATATCAAGCAAAGTTTTATTTTCTATACCGTAAAAATCAAGCGATATGTAAAATACATGTTTAGGGTTTATGTTGCGTTTATTTATCAAATTGCTTATTATAAGCTTAAAAATGGTTGATTTTCCTACTCTTCTGATACCTGTTATTAACTCTATTTCTTTTTCATCAAGATATCCCATTAGCTTATTCACATACTTTGGCCTTTCAACGGCGTTTATCTTGTAATCACCTTCCCACCAAGGGTTGAACCTATAAAACACCTCCTCTATGTCCATACATTAATATTATACGATACCATCTTATAAAAAGCCATAAAATTATACGATGCTATCGTAAACTATTTATACCAAGCAATAAGCTTGACTACTTTCTTGGTTGAAGATAAATTAATAGAGTTAGACTATTTTAAAAGGAGTGTTTTATGATTTTAGAAGCGATAGATGTAAAAGAACTTTTGCAGGAAAAGGCTGGTTATATACTATCATTTTTGATGGGAAACGGCGGAGAGTATGGAGAGATTTTTTATGAGAGCTCTTTAAATACCAGAATAACATTTGAAAACAACAAAGTAGACAAGATAGAACACGGCGAAGATATAGGCGTAGGTCTTAGGCTTATAAAAAATCACAGAGTATACTATGGATACTCCACGGAGTTTGATATAGATGCTCTTACGGAGCTTGCAAAAACCATAGCAAACACCTCTTCCCAAGGACCTATAAAAGTAGGGAAATCTTATTCAAAGGCTTATATGCCAATAGAGATAGACCCAGAAGATATAGAACTTTCAAAGAAAATAGAGATTTTAAGAAAAGCAAACGACGAGGCAAGGTCTTTTGGAGATTACATCAAACAAGTAAGCGCTGTTTTGATGGATAAAAAAAGAGAGATAATGATAATAAACTCTTTGGGAGAGCACGTAGAAGATACCCAGACTAGAACTATTTTTTATACAGAAGTGGTATCTTACAAAGACGGTATTCTTCAAAGAGGTTATGAATCTATGGGGGGCAATGTAGGTTTTGAGCTTTTTGAAAAAAGAAAACCAGAAGAAATAGCTTCTATAGCCGCAAAAAGGGCTATTATGCTTTTGGATGCAAAACCAGCACCGGCGGGTAGTTTTACCATAGTGATGTCTTCAGAAGCAGGTGGTACAATGGTACATGAAGCTGTAGGCCATGGGCTTGAGGCGGATTTAGTCCAACAAGGTCAGTCTGTTTATAAAGATAAAATAGGTCAAAAAGTGGCTTCTTCTTTGGTGAGCGTGATAGACGACGCTACAATCCCTGGTATGAACGGCTCTTTTAATTTTGACGACGAAGGTGTGGAGGCCCAAAGGACAGTACTTATAGAAGACGGTGTTTTGGTGGGATATATGTACGATAGATTAAGAGCTATGAAAGATGGGGTAAAATCCACTGGCAACGGTAGACGCCAAAGCTATGCTCATCCACCTGTTGTACGTATGACAAATACTTTTATTAAAAGCGGTAAAACAAATCCAGAAGATATAATAAAAGATACGAAAAAAGGTATTTTGGTAAAGAAAATGGGAGGCGGACAAGTAAACACTATTACAGGAGATTTTGTTTTTGACGTGATGGAAGGCTATATTATAGAAAATGGTCAAATTACGTATCCAATAAGAGGAGCGACGCTCATAGGCAATGGCCCTAAAGCTCTTGAAGATATAGATGCCGTTGGTTACGATGAGGGTTTTGCTATAGGTACTTGTGGTAAAGATGGCCAGGGAGTGCCTGTTTCAGACGCTCAACCCACTATACGTATAAAATCTATGACACTTGGTGGATGTGAGGTTTGCAGTGGATAAAATAATAGACATAAAAAAGCAAGAGCTAAACCTAAAACTATCCGAGTTAAACAGGATAAAAGATGAAATAAACGCTTTGGAAAGTGAAAGAAAAGATATAGAGAATGCTATGGAACTTCTAAATAAAGATGCTTCTTCTTACCATGAATATATAGCAAACTTGGTAGCTTATCAAAAGCTATACATAAGGTTGAAAACCATAGAGAAAACGATTAACGAGAAGAAGATATTGGAGGAGGCTTTGGCTGAAGAGGCAAAAGATATTGTTAGAGACATCAAAGCTTTGGAGATTATAAAACACACCAAACTAATAGAACATGCTAAAAAAGAGCTTTACAAAGAAGAGATGGATGCTAGTTTTTTCTACAACCTAAAACATTTTTACATAGTTTTTATAACATTGTTTTTGGCTTTTAGCATAAGAAGTTTTGGAGCACCGGCTTTGTATCAAAACGCTAAAAGTCAAATAAACCAAGCTATAAACCAAGACCAGCAAAATCTAAACACCATTTTAGACCAAAAGCTTCAAAAGTTAGAAAAAGAAAAGAAAGAGCTTCAAACCCTTCTTAAACAGCAAGAAGAACTTCAAAAGCTTCAAAAGAAAAAACAAGAAGAGGCTAAGAAGAAAAAAGCCAAGGAAGAGCAAGAAATACAAAAGTATGTAAAAGTTGTAGCTGCAGCCGATAGCGACCAGGCAGGAGCTATGCTAAACGACGTGGACCCCGAGATAGCCGCTAAGATACTTGTGATGCTTCCATCAAGAAAAGCAGGAAACATACTCTCTGCGATGGACCCTAAAAAAGCCGCTCTTGTTACCGATTATATTATGACGCATAAAAAAGAACTAAACGCCATGAAAAAAGAGATTATGAATACCAAAAACGAGGCTCAAAATCAAACTGTGCCATCTTCTTCTTCAAATCAAAACCAACCGCAGCAGTCTCCACCAGCCCCACCAGGATAAGATATGAAAACTTTGGATAAAACCACCGAAAAACACATAGAAGAGCTCTTAAGCAAATACAAAGAGCATGAAGATATCATAAATAAAGCTATCGATTTTATATATCAAAAGCATGAAAACCAAACAAGAAAATCTGGAGAACCGTATGTAAGCCATCCTATAGCTGTAGCAAGCATACTTTCTTCCATAGGTATGGATTATTATAGTGTTGTAGCTGGTCTTTTACACGATGTAGTAGAAGATACCGATACAACCGTTGACGAGATAAAAAAAGAGTTTGGACCACAGATAGCAAGCCTTGTGGATGGTCTTACCAAGATAGACAAATACAAGTTTTCTTCAAAGGAACAAGCTAAAGCTGAAAACTACAGAAAAATGCTATTTGCCATGTCAAGGGACGTAAGGGTCATAGTTATAAAGTTGGCAGATAGACTACACAATATGAGAACTCTTGATTACATGCCAAGAGCTAAACAACTTGAAATAGCCAAAGAAACCATAGACATATATGCCCCAATAGCTCATAGACTTGGTATATGGAGCATAAAAAAAGAGCTGGAAGACCTATATTTAAAATATACACATCCAGAAGATTACGAAAAAATAAAAGATTTTGTCCAAAAAATAAGTGCGGAGTCAGAGGTTTATTTAAAAAAATACTTTATACCAAGAGTAGTAGAGGCTATAAATGATTTTTTCAAAGATAAAAAACCAAGCTATACTATACAGTATAGACAAAAGCATATATACAGCATATATCAAAAGCTAAAGCGAAAAAATTTAAGCTTAGAGGATTTGCAGGATATTCTTGGTATAAGGGTAATAGTGGAGGATGTGGCAGAGTGTTATACTGTTTTAGGTATAGTTCATAGTATTTTTAGACCTATACCAGGAAGCTTTGACGACTACATATCGCTCCCAAAACCAAACATGTATCAATCTTTACACACCGCCGTGGAAGGACCAAAAAAGAGGGTTGTAGAAGTGCAAATAAGGACTTATGAAATGCACGAAAGAGCAGAAAAAGGTATAGCAGCTCATTGGGCTTACAAAGAAAACTCTTCTACAAAAGATAACTCCATATTTGCATGGTTAAGAGATGTCTTAAATGATATAAAAACCAAAAATGCCAACGAGCTTATAGAAGCCGTTAAAGATGAGCTTTTTGAAGATGAGGTGTTTGTTTTTACGCCAAAAGACGATGTCATAGTGCTTCCAAAAGGAGCCACAGCCCTTGATTTTGCCTATTATATACATACAGATATAGGAAATCATTGCTATAGAGCCGTGGTAAACAACAAGATAGTGCCTCTTTCTTATACGCTTCAAAGTGGAGATAGAATACAAATTATAACCCACCCTTCCCAAAGTCCAAAAATAGAGTGGCTTAAAATAGTAACCACAAAAAAGGCAAAAACCCGTATTAGGCTTTTCTTAAAAGCAAAAGAAAAAGAGCTTGCCATAGAAGAAGGCTACAAAACCCTCTCAAAGCTTTCGGAGAAACTGAATGTAAGTTTTGAAGACATGTTAAAAAAACTGACCTCACATTTTGATACAAACGAAATAGAGCTTTTTGCCAACGTAGGTTTTGGTAAAATACCAATAAATAGGGTAATAAAGGTTTTTTCCAAAGAAAAAGAGCAAAAAGTTTTAAAAGATGAAGGTAAAGAAGGTTCATTAAAACTTGAAAACATATCAAATGTGCTTTTTAGCGTAGCAAAATGCTGTATGCCTATACCTGGAGACCCGGTAATGGGTGTTATATCAAAAAATGCTGGCATTGTTATACATCATGAGAAATGTCCAAATCTTCAATATGCCATTAGGAATATACCTCAAAAGGTGGTAAAGATAGACTGGAAAGGACAAGACACGCTGTACACCACAAAGGTAAGGGTAATCGCCTCAGATAGACCGGGTATATTGTCGGAAGTGTCTTTGGCTTTTACAAAATCAAGCATAAATATAATAGAAGCCTCTACAAAAACCAACAACCTAAACATAGCCAATATGGATTTTAAAGTGCAACTTAGAAACACAAAGGACCTAAAGAGAGCTTTTGATGAGATAAAATCTATAAAAGGTGTAGAGAGTGTAAGAAGGGTTTTCGGATGAACTCTTTAGAGATAGCCAACAAATTAAACCTAATTCACGAAGGAAAGCCATTTTATATTAAAGATGTATTTTTTGATTCAAGAGAACCAATAAAAGATGCCTTGTTTGTGGCTATAAAAGGTGAGAAAACAGATGGTCATCTTTATATAAAAGAGCTTCTTGACAAAGATATAGCTGGGTTTTTGGTAAGAGGAGATTTTGATTGCAAAGACATACTGGCAAAAGGTAAATCTTGTTTAAAAGCCAAAGATACGATAAAGGCTTTGCAGGGCATAGCCTCCTTGAAAAGGGAAAACCTTAAAGGGGTTGTGGTAGCGGTAGCTGGTTCTGCTGGTAAAACCACCACAAAAGAGCTAATAGCTCATGTGCTTCCTGGGAAGGTGCATAAAACCTACAAAAACTTTAACTCTCAAATAGGGCTTCCAAAGGTGGTGATAACAGCAGGTGATTATATAGATTATCTAGTTTTGGAGATGGGAGCCACCGCTCTAGAAGATATTAAGAAGCTTACGCATATCGCCAAACAACATATAGGGGTTATATCTTCTATAGGAGAAGAGCATCTGGAGAGTTTTGGTTCTATAGAAAATGTTGTAAAAGGAAACTTTGAGGTATTTGACTCGCCAAATCTTCTATCTGGTATATACCCTAAGGCTTTTCATGGCTTTTATAAAAAAGATTACGGGCTTAGCTTTTGTAGATTTAGAGATGATGCTGATATAAGAGTAAAAAACGTCTATATAGATGAAGAAGGCACACATTTTGAGATAATGGATATTAATTTTACTATACCAGTTTTGAGTATAGGCATAGCAGAAAGTGCTGGAGCAGCAGTGGGGGTGCTTTTGTCTCTTGGTATAGATTGGAAAGAGTTAAAAGATAGATTTGAAAGTTTTAGAGGTGTGCAAGGAAGGATGCAACTTGTAAAAAAAGGTTTTTTGAAGATAGTAGACGATACCTACAATGCGAATCCTGTTTCTGTAAAAAATGCTATCCTTACTCTTGATAGTTTTAAAGCTTTTAATAAAATAATAGTACTTGGAGATATGCTTGAAATGGGAGCATACTCAAAAGCTTTACACGAAAAGGTGGGAGCGATGCTAAAAGCCTCTCATATAGACACGATATATCTTTATGGGAAAGACATGAAATACGCTTACAATGTGTTGAGATTTTCCAACAAAACAGTATTTTATTTTGAAAATCAAGAGGAGCTTTCTTCTTATCTTATTAAAAGCCTAAAACAAAAAACCGATAATACGATGGTACTTGTTAAAGGTTCCAGAGGCATGTATATGGAAAATATTGTAAGAGAGCTTATAAATAGGTTATAATATAGACTTGTAAACGGAGGTACATATGGAAGACTTAGGAAAAGATGAAGTGGTGGTAGGAAGATATATAGTAAAAACACAAAAGTATTACTATTCAAAAGATCACGTATGGGTTTTGGTAAAAGGTAATATTGCAAGGGTAGGCATAACAGATTACGCTCAGTTTCAAGTGGATACCATAGAAGAGGTAAAACTTCCAAGTATTAGCGATTACCTTGAGCCCCAAGATGTAATATGCAGGATAGAAGGCTTAAAAGGCATGTTTGAAGTGTTGTCCCCTATAACTGGCACAGTAGAAAATACAAACTCTTACGTAGAAGACAACCCAACCATAGTAAACGAAGACCCTTATGAAGAGGGATGGCTTGTGGAAGTTAGAATGTCAGACCCCCTTGAGATAGAGGATTTGATGAGTCCTGATGATTATATAGAATACTTAGAAGAAATTATAAGAGATGAGACAGGCTCTATAGGAATAATACACTCACCAGACATATTGGAAGAAGAACCGTTAGAAGATATTCCAGAAGACGAGCTTGGCTACGAGGAAGAGCGTTAGTTTAGTTTAAAAATCCTTTCATTTAGCTTTTCACCATAAAAGCCCAAAACTTTTATGTATAAAACTCCTTTGTTGGGCATATATACATAAAAAGATTTAGGTGTGAGGGTTTTGTCCAGTTTTAATATTACGTAGTCTATATCTTTAAAAGGCTTAGCTTTAGGGATAAAAAGCACTTCGTAATAACCATTTTGATAAGAGGTTAAGATAGGTCTAAAGGCATCTTCTATATGTTTGTTTAATACGCTAAGACCTTTTACCTCCTCATTCTTTCCTTTTGACGTATAAGCTGAGTTTTTATTGTAAAGGATAGTGTTTTTACCATCGTAAAGTATCACAAATTGGTGGGGCTTTTTGTAGGTTATCTTTATCTTAAAAGGTGGTTTGTTTTCTATGTAAGCATCTCCATAAGAGGTTATAGGGGTTGTATAACCTACTGGATAAAACCTCTGTTCAAAATCTATTTTTACAATACTCATATGTTTTAATTTGTATAAAAATTTGTTCATAATATCATCGGCAGCAAACGTTAAAGATATCAAAAAAATATTTAACAACACTATATATTTAAAGCGCATGAAACCTCCTTAAAAATCCAGACAATATATCAAACCAAGCGTAAAGCTCTTCAAATCTCAAGCTTTCTACATTGTCGTATTTTGTATTTGATATTATACAAGGGTAAGACCCAAACATGAGCGTTTTAATATCTTTGTTCTTGAAAGGTGCATGCAAAAAAGATAGTGTGTTTGATTTTACAAAAAATACATTTTTGTTGAGGCTTTTAACATATTTATAAAACTTATCACCCATATAAATGGCGTTTTCACCATAAGCATCCTCGTAAAAACAGCTCTTGTTAGCCCATCCCATATTGAAAATAGATATTGCGTAATAAACATACTTATGTTTTTTGTCTATATGTTTACGTACCCCTTCAAAAGTTTTGTCATCTTCTGTAAAAAAAAACCTAAATTTAAAATCGCTGTTGTAAGTTTTACAAAAAGACTGGGCTAAACCAAGGCTTAAAGCCACAGAGGATGCGCTATATATGGCCCCTTGACTTTCTTCTTTTGAGCTTATAGATGCAACAATATACACAATTGGACCCCTTCCTATATCAAAAAAAATATTTTCTACAACACCTTGTTCCTCTTTTTCGGGAACCAAGCTTATGTAAGTAAGTTCTTCAAGGTATTCTAAATCTTTTTGGCTTATAGAAAAAACTGGCATATCGTAATTAAATATTCTATGATAAAAGGATATGCTAAAATCAACAAGAGCAAATATAACTCCCTTTGGCTTTAAAAAATTTATCTTATCTTTGTAAAGGTCTATATCTAGTATATCTTTTAATAAAATCACAGGGATATATCCATCGAGGGTATTTACATACCTTAGCTTCTCTATTTCTAAAAACACCACTTTACCCTCTATGGGCTCTCTAAACTCGTTTAATATATTTAACGTTATAAGTTTTTTGGCTTTTAAAAGCAAATTAGACGTAGAGGTTTTTATATTTACCTCCTCAACATTTAAAGGTAGATTATGTTTGATAGCAAACTCTTTTATGAAGTTCTTGGTGTAATTCGCTCCAACAGAGCCTATATTTCTTGGGTATTTTGATATTTCGTCGCATACATCTTTTATAAACCTATGTGTCATATACTGGTGTAAGCCAGTGTCTATATCTATCAACGTTTCCCCTCACCGCATCAAAGTATAATTTCTGAAGCTTTTGAGTTATAGATCCTATATTTCCGTCACCTATAGGTCTATTGTCTATCATGATTACTGGCGTTATCTCGGCGGCGGTACCTGTTAGAAATACTTCGTCTGCCATATATAGCTCGCTTCTTGCTATAGACCTCTCCTCTACTTCTAAAAAAAGCTCATTTTTGGCAAGTTTTACAATAGCTCTTCTTGTTATGCCTTCCAAAATTCCCTCGCTAAAAGACGGCGTTATAAGCTTTTTACCCCTTACTATGAAGATATTTTCTCCAGAACCCTCTGCTATGTTGCCTTGTTCGTTTAAGAGTATAGCCTCGTCATACCCAGACATCAAAGCTTCTGTCTTGGCTAAAGCGCTATTTACATAAGCACCAGCCACTTTCCAGCGAGACGGTATAGAGTTGTCAGGGTTTCTTTTCCAAGAAGACACTTTTGCATGAATGCCCTTTGATGTATCCAAATATCTTCCAAACTTATAAGTGTATATGGCTATCTCTGGCGTGAAATCTTTAAGCTTAGGAGTAAGCGCCAAATCTTTGAAGTAAACAAAAGGTCTTATATAGGTGTCTTCCTTTATTTCGCTTTTTCTTAAAATCTCCTTCGTGATTTCTGTCAACTCTTCTGGAGTTTTGTTTAAATTCATAAACATAGCTTTTGCGTTTTTTAAAAGCCTAGCGTAATGCTCATTTGAAAAAAGAATATAGAGTTGTTTGTGTTCTTCGTTGTAGTAAGTGCGTATACCCTCAAAAACTATAGTCCCATAGTGTATAGAATTGGTTTTAATATTTAAATTTGCTTGCTCCACTGGTATTATGTTTCCTTCAAAATAAGCGTAGTCCATTAACCACCTCTTAAAAAATCAAAATAAAAATGCCGAAGGTGGGACTTGAACCCACATGCCCTTGCAGGCGGGGGATTTTGAGTCCCCTGTGTCTGCCATTCCACCACTTCGGCTAGCTAATATAATATCATATAGAGTCTTCACAAGTCAATGATTTCATAAAAGCTTTTTAGAATAAAATCTGGCTTGGCATCATCTTTTAGCTTCACATAGCCCCAGCTTGCAAGAGCGCTTTTGCAGTTTGAGCTTTTGGCACTTTCAATATCAACGTAAGTATCTCCTATTACAACGGTATTTTCTGGATAGACGTTTAGTCGTTCCAAGGTTTTTAGTATAGGCACAGGAGAGGGTTTTCTTTCGTTGTAGGTTTCTGGACCTACTATACATTCAAAATAATGTTCTACGTTTAGGGCTTTTAATATAATAGTGCTTAATTCTAACGGTTTGTTTGAAACTACGGCGATTTTTTTGTTTTTTGATTTTAAAAGCTCTAATACGTTTAAAGCACCCTCAAAAAGCTTTGTATGTTTTATTGGTTCTTTTGCATAATAAGATTTAAATATTTGTATCGCTTTTTCTAAATGATTTTCATCTTGTAAAAGTCCTTTAAGAAGCTCTTTTGCTCCAGAGCCTATATATTTTCTTATCTCTTCTTTGGATTTTTCTTCAAAACCAAGCTCTTTCAACGTCTTGTTGGCAGCAGACGCTATGTCTTCCAAAGAATCTATCAAAGTGCCATCCAAATCAAATATGTACCCTTCAAACCTCATCAAAGCTCCTCTTTGTACCAAAAAGATATGGCGCTATCTCCATATACCCTCTTGTCGTTTGAACCAAAGTCTAACTTTGAACTATGTTCTAATACAAAAAGACCACCCTCCGAAAGGACGTTTTTTACCAAAAAAAGAAGCTTTTCATAATCGGAAAACTTGTAAGGAGGGTCTGCAAACACTATGTCAAAACGCTCTTTTGTAGTTTTTAAAAAAGCTAAAGCATCTTTTTTTATAAATGTTATACCTTTAGTTTTTAGGTTTTTAGAAGAAATATCAACAGCCACCGGTTTAGCTCCCCTATTTTTAGCCTCTAACGATATTGCCCCGCTTCCTGCGAAAAGCTCCAAAAAACTAAGCCCCTCTATATCCCCAAGTATATTAAAAAGTGCCATTTTTAGCATTGAAGACGTTGGCCTGTAAGACATTAGATTATTATATCATTTTAAAATCCCAAAACTAAATATCAAAGATAATTTATAATATCTTTATGGAAAAGTTGTTAAATATTGTACAAGACTCTTTTACAAGCAGCATAGAAACCAAAAAAGCTTTTTTAGAAATGTATAAAGACAGAATA
This sequence comes from Hydrogenobaculum acidophilum, assembly GCF_054656715.1. NCBI lineage: Bacteria > Pseudomonadati > Aquificota > Aquificia > Aquificales > Aquificaceae > Hydrogenobaculum > Hydrogenobaculum acidophilum. The sequence continues at coordinate 21,627 of NZ_BAAHXP010000015.1, read as the reverse complement.
GTGGAAGTGGGACTTATTATGGCTAGGGCACTTATGGATGGCAACAAAATATTGTTTTTTGGCAACGGTGGTTCTGCGGCAGATTCACAGCATTTGGCAGCCGAGATTGTGGGGCGCTACAAAAAAGAGAGAAAGGGTCTTCCTTCCATAGCGCTTACCACAGATACTTCTATACTTACAGCCGTTGGCAACGATTATGGATTTGACACCGTATTTGAAAGGCAGATAGAAGCCCTTTGCATGCCTGGGGACATAGCAATTGGCATATCTACATCTGGAAACTCTCCAAACGTTATAAGAGGGCTTATGAAAGCTCACGATATGGGGGCTACCACAATAGCTTTTACTGGTAAGCAAGGGGGCAAGGTGGTGGATATAGCCCACTATAGCTTTATAGTGCCCTCTTACGATACCGCTAGAATCCAAGAATGCCATATTACCCTTGGGCATACTCTTTGTGAAATCATAGATGAAGTTGTAAATGAAAATTCAGCTATGGCCTAACTTAATTTTATACCCTTTGTTGTTCCTTATTTTTATTTTGTTTTTTGCTTTTAGTAACAATAAAATCCACAAAGCTAGGATAAAAGACGGTTTTTACAAAATAGAAGGGAAGGTGTTAAATGCTTCCAAAATAAAGATATTAAATCCCCCATCTTTGAGGGGGAAGATAGTAAGCTTAAATATAAAATTACCAAGAGAGAGCTATATAAAAGGCTATATAAAGGTAAAGAACGGTATTGTAAAGACTTCAAAAGATTTTCTTGAAATATCAAAGCCATCTAATCATAGTTTAAGGTTTTTAGAAAAGCCAAAAATATTGCTTAAAACTAGATTTAAAAACACCACTTCAAACGATTGGTCAAAGGATATAGGATTAGCACTTCTTTTTGGAGAAGGTACAAAAGCCCTGCCAGAAGACCTTTTAACAAGTTTTTCTGTAAACTCTTTGATATTTTTACTTATAATGTCTGGTATCCATATAGATATGATTTTTAGAAGTTTGTCAAAGCTATTTTTTGGCGAGCATAAAGAAGTGTTTGCTTTATTGCTACTGATTTTGTATGTAAGTATTTTTATGGAACACGGGGCTCCTATAATAAGGGCTGTTAGCTATCTAACGATAGGTGTTTTGTTAAAGGCCCTATATAGGTATACAAATCCTATAAAGCAGTTTTTTGTATCTGGTCTTATGAGCTTATGTTTTAACGCTTCTTTTTATAAAAGCGTTGGTTTTTGGCTTTCAATGATAATAACCTTTTATATCTTGATATATTTAAGTACCATAGATATGCCAAAAACGTTTTTAGGAAAACTGATGCTTTCCTCTGAGCTTTCTTTTGTGGCTATACTTAGTTCCATGTTTATAATCTCAAAGCTAGGCCCTATTTCTTTTCTGGCGGTATTTGTGGTGCCATTTTTACTGATAATCGTAGAGGTATACCTTGTTTTAGGATTTTTAAACGTATTGACAATGTTTTCTTTACCAATAATTTACATACCTTTAAACAAGATAGCCTATTATTTTGGAGATTTGGTCTATAATTTGGACTTAAAGCCCATATATTTTAAAATCCCTGTTTATTACGGTATTTTGTTCGATATAACTCTGCTTTTTACCATCCTTCTTATAAAAGATAGAATATTGAAGATATTTTCTATGGGAGTGCTATTTGGAATAGCCTATAAGGTGTGGGGTTTATAAAAACTCTTTTAATGTAGATGTTAAAATATCTAAGCCCTCTTCAATTTCTTCTTTTGTTATCACAAGAGGGGGAAGTATTCTAAGGACGCTTGTGGCTGTGCAGTTTATCACAAGGCCTCTTTTGTGAAGTTCGTTGGATATCTCTTTACAGTCTTTTTTTATGTCAAGTCCAAGCATCAATCCTTTTCCTTTTAAAAGCCCAAAATTTTCTAAAGCTTTTCTAAAAATTGCCTCTTTTGAAGGTATGTGTTCCATCAAAGAAGGTATTTCATCTAAAGTTATAGAAGCGGCCATACAAGACAGAGCGTTTCCACCAAAGGTAGCCCCGTGTGTACCTACACCAAAGGACTCCGCTACCTCATCCTTTGCAATAACCGCCCCTATTGGAAGCCCAGAGCCAAGACCCTTTGCCATTGTAACTACATCTGGTTTTATACCGGCATGTTGATAAGCAAAAAACTTACCAGTACGCCCCATGCCAGCTTGGACCTCATCAAGAATAAGAAGTATATTGTTTTCTTTACACAAGTTTTCAAGGGCTTTTAAAAAATCTAAATTGGCCTCGTTTATACCACCCTCTCCTTGTATAGCTTCTATCATAATACCGGCGGTTTTATCGTTTATGAGGCTTTTAACAGATTCTATATCGTTAAACTCTGCATAATCAAAACCGTCAAGCATTGGCTCAAAGCCCTGATGTAGGTTTGGTCTTGGAGTTGCCGACAAAGAACCCATCGTTCTTCCATGAAATCCACCTTTAAAGGTGATGATGCGATATTTGTCTTTGTCTTTATCTTTGAAGTATTTTCTTGTTAGTTTTATAGCTGCTTCGTTAGCCTCGGTACCGCTGTTGCAAAAAAATACCTTCCCGCTCTCACCAAAAAAGTTTATAAGCTTTGATGCCACCTCTTCTTGCCAAGGGTTTTCGTATAGATTTGAAGTGTGTATGATATTATCCAATTGATTTTTAAGGGCGTTTTTTAGCTTTTGATGTGAGTATCCAAGGGTGTTTACCGCTATTCCAGATAGAAAATCTATGTACCTTTTACCATTTTTATCAAACAAACAAGAGTTTTCTCCTCTTACAAAAGCGATATCTTTTCGTGGATAAGTGTTCATTAAAAACATATTTTAAGCTTCTTCTTTTTTGGGCTTTTGGTCTTTTTTGGGTTCTTCGTTTGGCTTGGTTTGAGATGTTGGGTTGTTAGAGCTATATATAGCCTCTCTTACTTTCTTTTCGATTTCTTTTGCCAAGTCTTTGTTTTCACTCAGAAAGGTTTTCACTTGTTCTTTACCTTGACCTATCTTTGTATCTTGATAGCTATACCAACTGCCGCTTTTCTGGATTACACCCATATCTATGGCTACGTTTATAAGGTCGCATATTTTACAAACACCCTCTCCAAAGTAAACTTCATATTCTCCTTCTTGGAAAGGCGGCGCTACCTTGTTTTTTACTACTCTTACTTTTGCACTATAACCTATTTTATTGTCTCCACTTTTGATATCGCTTGTTTTTCTTACTTCAAGCCTCATATCCGCAAAAAACTTTAAAGCTCTACCACCAGGGGTAGTTTCTGGATTTCCATACATTTGCCCTATCTTTTCTCTTATTTGGTTTATGAAAATAAGGGTTGTGTTTGATTTGTTGGTGGCACCCTTTAGCTTTCTCAAAGCTTGAGACATGAGCCTTGCTTGTTTGCCCACTTGAGCATCACCCATTTCACCTTCAAGCTCGTCTTTTGGTACTAGTGCTGCCACCGAGTCCACCACTATAACATCAACGGCATTTGAGTTTATAAAAGTGTCTGCTATTTCAAGAGCTTGTTCTCCGTAATCCGGTTGAGATATATACATGGCGTCTAAATTTACCCCAAGTTTTGCAGCGTACTTTGGATCTAAAGCGTGTTCTGCGTCTATGAAAAGCGCAACACCACCTTCTTTTTGAGCCTCCGCTATAGCATACAACGCTAGTGTGGTTTTACCAGCAGATTCTGGCCCAAAAACCTCTATTATCTTCCCTCTTGGAAGCCCACCTACACCTGTGGCTTTATCTACAGATAAAATTCCAGTGGGTATAACGTTGATAGATTGTTTTTCGTAAGCGGCTTTCATGGGCATCACGGCACCTTTGCCGTATTTTTTCTCTACTTGTGTAAGAGTTGCCTCCAAGGCTTTCTTCTTTTCTTGGTCCATAGTTACCTCTTTATCAATTTGCATCTACTATCTTTGGCACTTCAAACATGTTTAAGCGTCTTGAAGGAGCGTTTAAAAGCACTTTTTCCACATCTAAAGACGGTTCTGGCTCATCCTCTCTTAGAGGGGTTGAAGTTTTATACTCCTCTTCTAAAAGAAGTTCGCTCACTTCGTTTAGCTTGTTTACAAACTCCAATATATTTTTCATCTGAGAAGCAAAAAACTCCACTTCGTCTTCTTTTAACTCCAGCCTAGAGAGTTTTGCTATCTTCACTACCTCTTCTTTGCTAATACTCATAAATATTATTATATCATTTTAAGGCTTTTAAAAATGCATGAGTTCAGCGGATCGTGACAAGTACGCCACAGGCTAAAGCTTACCACAGAAAAAAATCATATCGTAACCTCAAACAGTTCTTCATGAACCCTCCTTAAAAGTGGCTTTTTAATCTCTCATCAAAGGTGTCAAACACTGGATAATAAGGTGTGTTTTGGCTTTTAGTGTTGTAATTGTAAACGATAGCATTCATGAAATGCCCTACAGCCATTCCCAAACAAAAAGCAATTGGGACCGGAGCGCTTAAAAATATATGTAGTTTTTTATATCTATCTTTTAGCATGTTTAAAGCGCTATATATCTCTCTTACTATCTCAGACCATAAGCTTACCAAGTCAAAAAAGTTCTCTTCACCTTTTTTTGGTATCGGAATGTTTCCTTTTATATTTTTTGCTTCTACTAAAAATACATCTAAGCTTTTGTTTTCTGAAAATCTCAATACATCGCCTAAAGGACTATGGCTTGCAAAATATATTACAACGCCTACCTCTTCTTGGTTTGGTGCACTCTTTATATTTTCTAATTTTAAAAGCTCTAAATGTTCTTTAATATGCTTTATTCTTCTTAGTTTATCCTCATCGGATAAATCAAGGACCATATTATAAGCATCTGCTTGGTAATGATACACCATCACCGGTTTTCTTGAACCAAACTTTACTCCAAGTCCAAAAACCAAGGAAGACACAGAGCCTACAAAATGAATTATCCTTTTTCTAGAGCCTGCTTTATCGTATATATTTTTTAACTTGCTTTCAAACTCTAAAACAGTTTTTATCCAAGGATTTTCTTTGCTTAACTCTTCTTCGGCTATAGGTGGCAAAGACTCTATAGTAAGTATCAAATCCTCTTTGTTTATGTTAAAAAATCTTGATAGCTTTTCTAAAGAAAAAAAATTTATCTTTTCTTTTATGGCATTTTCAAGCTTTTCTAAAGAGTTCAAAGCTTCACTCATTTCTCTATTTATATTTATAAAAGGTATATCTATAGGACCGTCTCCAAGATAGTATAAAAGCTCTTCGACATTGGATACGTCTTCATAGGTTATTAGCTTTAATTGAGCGTCTTGTGCTACCTTTTTCTTTTGGTCTAAATAGTTTACTTTCAAAATGTCTTCGCTTTCCTTTACATCCCCTGTAAATGCAAATTTCTTCAGAGTCTCCTCTTTTAAAAACAAAGCGCTTAAAAGCGCCAACGTAAAGGAGCTTCCTTTAAAATTACTATCAAACATCACAAAAAAGTCTTTGTTGGGATATCTTTTCTTAAATATTTTTCTTACGGCCTCAATCTCTTCCCTATAATTAAGAGAGTTATATCTTGGCATACTTGTGAACCGTGGTAGACTTGTGAAACGTGGCATACTTGTGGAGCGTGGTAGACTTGTAGATTCTATATTCTCATCAAATATAAAAACCATTACTTTGCAAAGTCTGCCCTCTTGCAAAGATACGCTTGGAAAATAAGCAATTTTAGGCTTTTCATAAAGAAATATACGCTCCAATACGTTTTTTGTAATACTAGTAGCTTTTTCTAGCTTATCATAGTTTATTTTATCTTGATTTTTTCTTAAAAACTCGTAAAAAGCGTAAAAAAGCTCATCGTCTTTTTGTTCTTTTATAATATCGTATATTTCTTCTATATCTTCAGGTTTTAAAGAACCATCTAGTATACAATTTATCGCTGTTTGCTTGTTTTTTTCATAAAGATGTTTGAAGCTCATTGGATTACCTCTATAGATATTTTCTTAGCAAACTCCTCCAAATCTATATTTTCTACATCATCGCTTGTTTGTATGTATATGATATCAGGAAGTTCTTCTATCTTGTAATCTTGTCCTAAAATCTTTAAAACTACGCTCTTATTTAAAAGCTCTTCTTCTAAAATATGCATTGCTATTAATTTGTTTTCCAAATCTTTCTCAAGTACAAAAGTATCCCCTCTGGCAGTAGTTTTCTCAACACCGGCCGCAAGGGCAAACTTTATATCATAGTGTTTTGTAGTATCTACAAAAATAAACTCACTCAAATTTTCATTCTCTTCAAAAATAAAGAATTTGTATTCTCTTACAATTTCACTCTCCTTCTTATGGAAGAACTGCTGATAAGAGACCGGGTTTAAAGAAAATACTCCTCTTTTTTCTAAAGGTAATTCCTCTATTAGACCGTTTTTATACTTATTTATAACCTCCATATCTTCTTCCAAGATTTTTCCTATAAAAACAGAGTTTTTTATATCGTCTTCTTTTAAATAGAAATTGTTCCAAATCTCTACGGCAAACAACTCACTGTTTATATCTACTATAAAATCTTCATGGTTTGTTAGTTCTACCCAAGTTGTAGCTTTTAAGACCTCAAATATATTATTTTCATACTCTTCGTATACAAGGTAGTAGATAGGTATATGATTTTTGAATGTGAGGTATATATTACCTTTGTCTATAGGTATCCTATCTTGTTTTGGTACAATTACCGCCTTTTTAAACATATTAACGAATTCTTTGTCTTTATCTGTTAAATTTATATCTAAAATATTTTGTTCATCGTAAGGTGTATTTTCTATCTCATCTAAGTATGACTGAAAAATTGCCTCTATAGCCCTCATTTTAAAACCTCTCTACATTTCCTGTAAGCTATATATTGAAGACAAAGCCCTACGGCTTCTTCGGAAAAGTTGTTTTCTTCTACAATCTGCGAAAGCTTTTTCTTTAGCCTCTCTACTCTTTTATACAAAGCATCTTTCGAAACATCCTTAAATAGGATTTTTTCCATCTTGTCTTTCTCATCATCTTTGTTTTCCAATATATAGCAAAGCAACTTAAAATCCTCTTCTCTTAAATTACTCTTAAACTTCATCATAACTTCCTTGGCCTCCAATTTAACCATTACGTCAACAGCCTCGACTCTAAAGCGTTCTTCGTCTGGTATAATACCTTCATATTCATACCTACTATCTATATATATGTTATCTATGGGATTTTTTGACATTGACAAGATAGCATCATTAAGTATATTTTTGATAACAGTTCTTATATAAGAGGCTAAGCCCTCTTCTTTTCCTTCAAATATGGTTAATATGTACTCTTTTTTTTCGTAAAGCCTCAAAACAACTTCAGAAAATAAATCCTCTTCTTTGTCTTTTAGATTATGATAAAAACTTTTATTTATCTGTTTGTTAAAAATATTTCTTATAATGATATAGCCCTTTTTATTACCTTCAAGTAAGAAAAGGTAAATCTCTTTATGAGCACTCATAGTATGTCTCCTCTATTCTTTATTTTTTTCAAAATACGAGAAACCCCTTCTTCACAGTTGCCACACATTGCTAAGTATCCATCTTTCCTAAGATGTTCCAAAGTTGTTATATCTACATTGAAGAAAACCCTAAGCTTTTTAGTTTTTGTTTCTTTGTTGAAAAGATATATTCTTTTTGTCCTTAAATCCAAGCCAAAACATCTCTCCCTACTGTTAGAAAGCGCACATCCAAGGTCTTCTATTCTTATTATCCTTCGCTTTTCAAATTTATGTATATTAGCATGATAAAAAAACGTACTAAAGCCCGCTAAGGTCACCAACGAATCTCTAACATCCACTATTATCAATGGCCTGCATTTTGTGGTACTTACATTTTTGTTGTACGAGGCTAGCAAAAACCCTGTCTCATCTCTAAACTTTAAAACATTTACAACCACAATGTCCCCTTTTCTAAACTCTTTACTCTTTATCTTATCTAAATATTCTGCTCCAAATATCTCTAAGATAATCTCTCTAAGAGAGGAAATCATACAAAACCTCACCAATCACTATACCAAAGATTATATACCATTGATATTAAGTTTACATAAGTTTATCGCGTTTATAAGCTTTTAAGCAAAAATATGTGTAATTTAAAAAGTTTTTAACTATCTATCTTAACTACTATGTTTTTAATCAATCTTGATTTAGAGAGTATAAGAGCACAAATCAAACCTAGATAAAAGTATATTCCTTCAGCTGCTATCTTATATCTATGCTAAGTATGAAGAGGCCTGCAGAGAAAATGGATACAGATAAAGTAGAGGCTGTAAGGAAAGATATAGAACTATACGCATATGCGCTTCTTATGAAAATTACATTAGGAGAAATCCCACTTGAACTTGGCTTAGAAAGGATTTTTTACATACTTCAAGACAAAAGATATTTCATGAGATATTTTTTATTAGAGATTTACAAGAACACCCACATTGGTAGAGACGCTTAGAAGTATATTATTAAAGCTTACTTTCAGGAGGTGAAGCGATTAGGAATCTATTTGAAGATGCAATAAGGTATGGTGAAGAGAAAGGGAAGATAGAAGGGAAGATAGAAGCTATTACCGATATACTTTCCATAAGATTTTCTGATGCTGATTTAAACTATATAACCTATCAGCTTCAACGTATAGACGATATAGAATTTTTGGATTACTTGAAAAATCAAGCTAAGACCGTATCTTCTATTGAAGAGCTTAAGAGGTTTTTGGAGAGGATTTAAGAAAGGTTGAGAGTATTTATCGATGTAGTAAACTCGTACATCCTGTATCCAAGAGTGATATAATGATGTTTAGTAAGAAAGTTTACACAATTGATGAAACGGTTCCTGTATTTTTATAAATAAAAATTTTAACAGAGGCAAGTGTTCATAGTGCTTGTAAACTTGTATATTCATTATACCATTTTAAGGCTTTTAAAAATAAACATTTTAAGCAAATTAAAAGGCACAAACATGAAAAACACGTAAAGGTCTATGGCAAATACAACTTCTAAAGGTAGGCTTTTCATTAAAAAGCCATAATAGGCCATAAGGTTTGAACCTACTATTGCAAAAAGCATAGAAAACAAAAGTGCCGACGAAGGTCTATTGCCAACACCAAAACCTCTTTCTCTTACAGAGAATATGCTTACAGGTATAGTGAGTACTAAAGCAAGAAATGTCAACGTTTTTAGACTTTTGATATCAAGGTGAAACAAAATATGACCAAAAATATATATCCCACACACAATCCACAAGACACTAAAAATACCAAACATAAACGATACTATAGATATTTTCTTTATATCCCATCTATCTGGTTTTTGAGAATATCCAACGTTATCGGTAGCTAAAGAAAGCGTAAGAAAGTCGTTGTAAAAAAACATAGCTATTATCATCCTTGTGGTAAGCATGAAATCTTTATCTATAAGGAAAAATGAAAATATCGTAAGCACTATAGCAAAAACCCTTATAGTCTTTGAGAATACGTATGTTAAAAGCCTTTGATATATCTTCCTTGAAACTATGATAGCGGATACTATGTTTATAAGCCCTTCGTCTGTTAAAACCACAGAAGCAGCAGCCTTTGCCACATCTGTGGCATTTGACACTGCAATACCAAAATCAGCCTGTTTTAAAGCTGGAGCGTCGTTTATACCATCACCCGTCATACCCACTATATGATTCATCTTTTGATAGGTTTTTACGATTTTAAACTTATCTTCTGGCAAAACCCCTGCAAATACTCCGCAAGATTCTTTTATATCTTTTGCCTCACAAACATCGCCTTCTATTCCCACCAAAGACGCCATATGGCTTGCAGTTTCCTTGGTGTCTCCTGTTATCATCTTTACACTTACCCCAAGATTTTTTATTTTTTCTATTAGTTCTTTAGAGTCTTCTCGTGGTGGGTCTGAAAAGCCTATAAAACCTACCAGTTCTTTTTTGCTATCTTTTTCTATCCAAACTGCCAAAACCCTTAGCCCCATGCTTGCCATATCCTTGTATAGCTTTTCTTGTTCTTCGTTTTGGATGGGTGCTACTTTTGGCGAGCCTTTGTATATATTTATTTCTTCGCTATCTTTTTTTATTTTTGCTGTTGAGTATTTTTTTGACGGGTCAAAAGCCTCAAAATCCTCTTTTTCTATTTTGTAGCAATCATCTTTCAAGTAGCTAAATATAGCCTCTTCTATGGGGTCTTTTTGTTTTGGGTCAGAAGCTAAAGCGCTATAGCACATCACATCTTTTTCAGTGTATTGATTGACTGGGGTTATTTTATCCACCGTTATTTTGTTTTTTGTAATAGTGCCTGTTTTATCGGTGCAAAGTATATCCATAGAGGCGGCAGATTCAATAGCAGAAAGCTTTGTGGTAAGAACACCGTTTTTGGCAAGCTCTTTTGCACCAAGGGCCGTAGAAAGGGTAAAAGCAGCCGGCAAAGCAGCAGGAATTATGGGTAACAGCATCACTACAAGTATTGGCAATACGCTTCCTAAATCAAAACCCCTTGTTATAGAAAGCCAAAGAAGTATTATTATAAGAAAAACCCCAAACAAGAATAAGTATTTGACAAGCTCAAAAACCACCACCTCAAGCTGGGTTTTAGTTTTTGCCTCTTGGACTAATTTTGCAGATTTTCCAAAAAACGTATGCTCTCCTATATTTATCACTTTACCTATAGCCTCTCCCCTTACCACAAAAGAACCCATATAGGCGGTGTCTTTGGATTTTAGGCTTTTAGGAAGAGATTCTCCGGTTATGCTTGACTGGTCTACAGATATAGCACCTTCTAATATCTCAACATCAGCTGGTACAGCAAAGCCACTCTGCAAAAGGACTATATCATCTATAGTTACATACTTTGCCTCTATCTCTTTCCAAACCCCGTCTCTTAACACTTTTGCCTTTATGTTTAGATGCTTTTTTAAAAGCTCTAAAGCGTTTTGAGCGCTAAGCTCATGCCAAAAAGACACGACACCGTTGAAAATGAGAAGCACAAATATAGCAATGGCATCTGGGTATTTTTTTAGCAAAAACGTCAGTATTCCAGTAAATTCTAAAAGCCAAGGTATAGGCCCCCAAAACTTTTTCAAAAACAAAACCCATGGGGGTTCCTTCTTCTCTGTTATCTCGTTGAGACCATACTTTTTTATATGCTCTTGGGCTTGCTCCTGTGTTAAACCTTTATAACCCATCATTTAGATTTATTTTATCACAAACTTTTAAACCTCATTCTCCTCCTCTTCGTAATCAAACGACTTGTTTGGTTCTTCCCCTGGGTCGTAAACAAACATCCAGATGAAATACACTACTATACTAACGAGCGTTATAACGCCTACTATCTCAGAAATACTCATAAAACCTCCTTTGATGTTATGTTATTCTTTATTATGAAAAAAGTCAATGATTTTATTTTAAAAAGGTAGTATCTTTGCCAGAAATCTTGCTAGCCATCCTGGCTGTGAACCGTTTACTAGATAACCGTGTCCTTGATATAAAATCTCTAAGTTTGCTATATCTTGACTTGGCACTGTATCTGTATTGTCTATGTCTTGAGGCCTTACAATACCCCGTAGTGTAATCACTCTCTCTACGTTGTTAAGATATATGATTTTATGTCCTTCTATAAGAAGGTTGCCATTGGGATAGACTCTTTTAACATAAGCTGTGATAGTGGTGGTAAAAACACCGCTTTGGGACTCGGTACCTTGGGCTTTTTGCTGAATATTTGAATTTGCTCCTACTCCCAAATTCCTTAACGTGCTAGATGGCAAGCCAAAAAAAGATGATATCGCATTGTTAAAAGTACTGGAGCGTTGAGTTTGATTTGATATGCTTTCCACTGCGTTTACACTCTCTGACACAAGAATATGCACCAAATCACCCACAGCAAAAGCCCTTTGGTCACTGTAAAGATTTGCCATAGGGCTATCTGGCACATAAAGACTGCCCCTTGATGCATACTTAACATTTGAAGATGGTATTGAATAAGGTAAATACTTCAAGTGGTGAGGCATTGATGCACAGCTATTTAATATTAAAATACTAAAAGCAAAAAACAAAAACTTTTTAAACTTCATTTTTTTAGATTATATCATGTTTTCTAAAAATCTTACATGATGCTCGCTTTTCTTGAACTCTGTAGTGTCTAAAAGTTTTTTGTGTAGCTCTAAGTTTGATTTTAACGACTCTCCTTCTATTTTGGTCTCATTTATGGCTCTTTTTATGCGTCTTGTAGCTTCTTCTTTGTCTTTCCCGTAAGCTACTATTTTAGCCAACAAAGAATCGTAATATTGAGGTACGCTGTACCCTTGATAAAGATGCGTATCCACCCTAACACCAAAACCACCCGGCAATCTAAGCTTCTCCACTACACCCACAGATGGCATAAAGGTAATCGGGTCTTCGGCGTTTACTCTACATTCTATAGCAAAACCTTTAGGCTTTATAGAATCTATATCAAGCTTAGCATCGTCAGCTATTAAAAGCTGATAAGCCACTATATCAACACCTGTAGTCATCTCTGTCACAGGATGCTCAACTTGTATACGGGCATTCATCTCTATAAAGTAAAAATTACCATCCGCATATAAAAACTCTACGGTTCCAGCTCCTACATAATTTATGGCTTTTGCAAACCTAACAGCATATTCGTACAACATTTCCCTTTCGTTGTCTGTTATAGAAGCTGATGGAGCTTCTTCTATAATTTTCTGATGCCTTCTTTGCAAAGAGCATTCTCTTTCTCCTAATGTTATAACCTTTTCACCATCTGAGAGTATTTGCACCTCTATATGCTTTGGATTTATGAGATATTTTTCTATGTATACCCTCTCATCCCCAAAGGCATGTTTGGCTTCTGCCATAGCCGTTTGCATCGTTTCTAAAAGCTCTTTATCGTCCCTTACTATCCTAATGCCTCTACCACCACCCCCGGCTGCCGCTTTTAACACTACAGGATATCCTATACTGTGGGCTATCTCTTTTGCTTCTAAAAAAGATACTTCGCCATCGCTACCTGGTACCACAGGCACACCTACTTTCTTAGCCACTTCCTTAGCCTTTACTTTATCTCCGCTTAACTCTATTACCTCTGGAGGAGGGCCCACAAACTTTATATTGCTAGCCTGTACTATTTCTGCAAAGGTTGGATTCTCAGATAAAAAGCCGTATCCTGGATGTATAGCATCTACTTTAGAAACCTCTGCCGCCGCCATTATAGAAGGTATGTTTAAGTAGCTATCAGATGCTTTCGGAGGTCCTATACATATGGCCTCATCCGCCATTTCCACATGTAGTGAGTTTTTATCGGCTTCTGAGTAAACAGCCACAGTTTTAATACCCATTTCTTTGGCAGTTCTTATAATCCTTAAAGCTATCTCGCCTCTATTTGCTATAAGAAGTTTTTTAATCATACGTTTATTTCTATGAGTTTTTCTTTAGAAGTTTTGCCAGTTTTTATAAAAATTTTCGACTTAGGGATATCAAGAAAATCCGAAAGAACATCCACAAGCTCATCATTTGCCTTACCGTCTATCGGCGGAGATTTTAGACAAACCTTTAAAAACCCATCTTCTATGCGCTCCACCGACACATTTTTTGAGTTTGGCTTTACTTTTACTCTTAAAATCATTAAACTTTTCTAAACTCTTTTGGTAGCTCTCTTGGTTCTACCCCGATGTACTCTGTCTCCTCTTCTTCGTTTAATCTCTTGCTAAAAGGTTTCTCTTTAGTAAGCTCTTCATACACATGAGCCACAAGCCCTGGTACTCTTCCTATGATAAAAAACCCTTTTCCTAGTCTCCAATCAAAACCCATCTCAGAAGCCACTGCAGCTATTGCACCGTCCACATTCAAAACAAGCTTTTTACCTTTTTGTTTAAATATCTCTTCTTCTACCTTTTCAGCAAAAGCACAATATTTATCGTAAAATCCCAAAGACTTAGCTATATCCATAAGTCTTTTTGTCCTTGGGTCAAACTCTTTGTAATATTTATGGCCAAAACCAGCTATAGGCTTTTTGCTATTCAAATACTCTTTTACAAGCTCTTCCACATTTTTATCTATATTTTCTTGCATAAACTTCATAGCGTCTTCTAAAGCACCACCGTGAGCAGAACCAAATGTAGCCACGCCAGCGGCCACTCCAACGTTTAACGTATTACCCCCCGATGTGACAGCCCTTGCTGCTATAACAGATGGAGGAGCTATACCATGGTCTATCACGGATACAAAAATGGCATCCATCATCTTTGCTTCTTTTTCTGAGGGCAATTCGCCTTTTAGTATAAGGTATATAGCCTGTGAAAAGCTTAAATTACCGACTAAATCAAGTAGCTTATAACCTCTTATGTAGGTATCTTCTCCTTTGTGCAGCGTTATACCGGTGCGCCACTTCTTTTCCATCTATACCTCCTAAGTTTTAAAAATGAACATCACAGGTTTGCTCATACTCTATAAGCTCTTTTATATGAGCATTTTCTCCACAAAGAGGACAAGATTTGTCTTTCCTTAGATTTACTTTTCTAAAATCCATAGATAAGGCGTCCATTATAAGAAGCTTACCAATCAAAGGTTCTCCACATCCTATCACAAGCTTTAAAGCTTCTGTAGCTTGTATGGCACCCATTATACCACCAATGGAGCCAAGTATGCCAGCCTCTTGGCAAGTAGGTACCAATCCTGGTGGGGGTGGCTCTGGAAACAAGCATCTATAACAAGGAGAATTTTCTTTATCTTCGTAGTTAAACACAGTTATTTGACCTTCAAACCTAAGCATTGCAGCAGATACAAGCTTTTTCCCTAAAAAATAGCAAGCGTCGTTTATTAAAAATCTGGTAGGAAAATTATCCGTACCATCTAGTATTATATCGTAATCCTTTATTATGTCCATTACATTGTCTTTGTTTATCATGGTGTTGTAAGTTATTACGTTTACATCTTTGTTTAAGGCTTTTACCGTCATAGCAGCCGATTCTACCTTTGGCATACCTACTCTATCTTCCGTATGTATTATCTGTCTTTGTAAATTTGAATAGTCTACTTTATCAAAATCTACAATACCAAGCGTTCCAACACCAGCTGCCGCTAGGTAGTATATGGCAGGAGAGCCAAGCCCGCCGGCTCCTATCACTAAAATCTTCGCCTGACTTATCTTTTTTTGACCAACACCACCTACTTCAGGTAGTATTATATGTCTAGCGTATCTTTTAATTTGCTCTTCCGTAAAATCAAACATACCTACAACTCCTTCAACGCTTTGGCCTTTCTATGGTTATATCCATGCTGTTTGCATGTCTTGTGATATCTGTTACAAAGAGGTCTTCTCTTTCTGGCACCAACACCACCACCACTGCGTCCTTGCCGTTTTGGACTATCAACTTGCCAAACACCTCTTTACCAAAGTAAACCGGTTTTACAGTCCTGGCTATAGGATGTCTTATCCTTCTTGTAAAAAATACATCTATAATACCTATTCTTCTTCCGTCTACAAATTTGGTATGATAATCGTACTTCCTTATAGAACCGTAAGCCTTTGGAAATTCTAAAGAAGCTACTTCCTTGTATACGTTTTTGGGTGTTTTGCTTACCTCTTTTTGTGGTTTTGGGGCAGGTTGTAGCTTTGTAACCTCTTTTTGTGGTTTTGGGGCAGGTTTTTTAGGTGCCATACCCTCTATATAGGCTGATATGGTTATAGGTTCTGATTTCGTATATATAAGGTTTACTTTTGCTACGCCATTTATAAAATCTTCTGGAGGTATAACGTCTGGTATAAGCTTTCCTGTACCACTTGCTATAAGATGAACAGGTTTACCTACTATGTTGTAATTTCTTATCACTTGACCATCTTGGTCGTAAGCTGTAACGTAAACTTCAAACGGCTCACCAGCGGCTATAATCCTTTCTGGGATTTCTACCTTAAACCTTGATGGTTTTGGTGGGTACAAATCCACATAGTATTGCCCGCTGGCTACCTTGCTGTTGTTTATCTCATAAGCATCTATGGCAACCTTAGAAGGTGTATCGTATCTTAGGATTATATCAGCTACACCGTTTTTAAACTTATAAGAGTGTATCGTATAAGGAAGTGTGCCATTAGGTGTTTTAAGCTCTACCACAACATCGTTACCTATGGAAGCATAATTTTTAACTACGTTTCCATACTCGTCTAAAACTATTACCTTTACCACAAAATCTCTACCTGCTTCTACCGTAGACGGCGCTTCTATGGCAAATTTGTATACGGGTCCGTTTACTACCTTTATGCTAACTACAGACAGCATGCTACCAGTGGCCTCATTCCTTATGAGCACTGGATAAGAGCCTTCCAATATGGACAGCGTAGCTATTCCTGCTTTGGTATCTTCTATCGTTATGCTGATTGACCCGTCTTTAAAATCCTTTGAAGAAAAAAGAGCCGGGTCTACAGATAGCTCGCCGGTGCTTCTAACTAAGAACTTTTTGTTGTAATAAGAAAAATTCTTTATAAAGTTTCCATAGGCATCCATCGGCCTTAACGTAAATGTCACCTTTTGACCAGCTGTAATGTATGTGGGTATGTAAGCATCAAAGTAAGAAAAATTGCCGGGCTTTACATAAACCTGCTCCGCTTTTACAAGACCGCTGCTTACCAATATAGCCATAAGCATTAAAAATAGATATGCTTTTATATTTTGTCTATGGCTTCTCATAGTTTACCTCCTAACAAATATTATATAACAATTTCTTAAAATAGAAACTTAAAATACAATTTCATGTAAAATATTAGAATGATAAAGATAATTGAGCCAAGGTTTACAGAAGAAGAAGCAAAGGTTTTATCGGACATAGTATTATCTGGGTATATTACCAGAGGACCATGGACAAAGAAGTTTTCAGAGGCTTTTGCGGAGTTTTTGGGGGTAAATAAAGTTTACACCGTATGCTCTGGTACCGCCGCTTTGTATGTAATATTAAAAGCTTTAAACGTGGAAGGTAAACATGTGATAGTCCCAGCCCTTAGCTTTATGGCTACCATAGACACTGTACTACTCTCAGGCGGTATTCCAGTGGTAGTGGACGTGGATGAATATTACACTATGGACCCAAATCAACTTGAAGATGCTGTGAAAAAATATAACCCAATTTGCATAATACCTGTTCATCTATATGGTGGAATGGCGGATATGAACTCTATTATGGAAATAGCAAATAGATACAATATATATGTGTTGGAAGATGCCGCTCAGGCTCACGGGGCTTCTTTAAAAGGAAAGATGGCAGGTGCTATTGGACACATAGGGGCTTTTAGTTTTTACGCTTCTAAAAATATACCAATGGGAGAAGGTGGTGTCATATCCGTTTCAGATGAAAATATATCAAAAGCTATAAACTCTTTGATAGACTTTGGAGACTCACCAGCTTTAAATTTAAGAATTACAGAGTTTCAAGCAGCTTTGGGATTTTTAGGACTTCAAAAGTTAGAAACTCAAAACAATAAGCGTATAAAAAACGCAGAGTTTTACAATAAGCATTTAAGCGATGAGCTTGCAAAACCCGCTAAAAGACCAAACTCCAAACATGTTTACCATCTTTATACCTTAAGGCATAAAAATAGAGACAACATCATAGAAGCTCTTAAAAAAGAAAACATAGACGCAAGGGTGTATTACACCTATACATTGGCAAGCCTTAGAAACGCTCTTCATCTTCCACTGGATAACGCCAATAAGTATGTGAAAGAGCTTTTTAGTATACCGGTGCATCCTTACCTATCCCAAGAAGAGCTAGAGAAGATAGTACATGTTATAAACAAAAATATATGATAGGGATAATAGATTATGGCATGGGTAATTTAGGAAGTGTTTTCAAAGCTTTTGATAAGGTAGGTTTAAACCCAAAGATTGTAAAAAGAAAAGAAGAGTTAAAAAACTGTGATAGTCTATGTCTGCCGGGTGTTGGGGCTTTTAAAGATGCAATGGAAAATTTAAAAAACTTTGAGCTTTTGGACGGCGTTTTAGCTTTTATAAAAACTGGAAAACCTTTTATAGGTATTTGTCTTGGATATCAGCTTTTATTTGAAAAAAGCTATGAGTTTGGAGAGCACGAAGGACTTTCTATACTTAAAGGAGATGTAAAGCTCTTTCCTACAGGGGTTAAAATACCTCATATAGGTTGGAATCAGCTTTGGATAGAAAAAAAAGACGGTGTTTTTAAAGACATAAAAGATGGTTCTTTTGTTTATTTCGTGCATTCTTACTATGTAAACCCTAAAGATAAAAACATAGTTGCCACTTACACAGATTACGGTATTGATTTTGCATCTTCTATAGAGCATGAAAACATAGTGGGTTTGCAGTTTCATCCAGAGAAAAGCCAAGAAGTTGGTCTTAAAATACTTTCTAACTTTAAAGAAAAATATAGGCTGTGAGGTGAGATTATGAGAGTACTTTATCTTACAAGGTGTGCAAACAAGTTTAGCGCTTATTCTGATGTGGATTGCAAGGAAGACCTTTTCAAAGACGGCAAGTTTTCCTTTCTGGAAAAAAGAAGAAAGGAAGCTTTTAAGCTTTTAAAAGCCAAAAAACCCAAAGAAGGCGGTCCTCTCTGGAGAATTTACAAGGATAAATTTTGGGAAGGGCTTCACATGCATGTTATGCCAAAGGCCGTAAAAGAGAGGATTTTTGAAAGAACGATAGTGCTACATCCTATCATGGGTATGCTATCTCCGGAAGACAAGGTTTGCAAGTGGGAAGTCTCTTGTCAGTATAAGAATATGAGCTTTTGGAAAGAAGATATTTCAAATTATATATCAAACGATGATTTCCTAGTGTTTAACTTTTTACCAGCATCTTTTGAAAAGCTACTACCTAAGAATATAAAACTTGTAAGCTTTAAATACACGATAAAAGATAGGCCCATGAAAGATAGCTCTTTAGCAAAAGCCTACACTATGAGATACATAGTAGAAAAAGATATAACAAGTGTAGAGGCTTTTAAAAAGATAAACTTTCTAGATTTTGTGGTAAGCGATGTAAAAGAAGAGGGTCAAAATATAGTAGTGCACATGATTTCAGAAGGTAAATATTCTGTTAAAAAAGCAGGTATCATATGAAAATATCTATAGTAGTGCCCATTTACAACGAAGAAGAAAGCGTAGAAACACTCTATGAAAAAATAACCAAAACTATGGAAAAGCTTCCATATGAGTATGAAATAATAGCCATAGACGACGGTAGCACAGATAATACGTTAAAAAAGCTAAAAGAGCTTGCTTCAAAAGATAAGCGTTTAAAAGTGATAAGTTTTAAAAGAAACTACGGACAAACCGCAGCTATGTTTGCCGGTTTTCAGCACGCTTCTGGAGATGTAATAATCACGATGGATGCAGACCTTCAAAACGACCCCGCCGATATACCGCTTCTTCTTGAAAAAATGGAAGAGGGCTATGATGTAGTAAGCGGTTGGCGCAAAGATAGAAAAGACCCCTTCTTCTCAAGGACCCTACCCTCTAAGATTGCAAACTACATTATATCAAATGTAACAGGAGTTTATCTTCACGATTACGGATGTTCGTTAAAAGCCTACAAAAAAGACATAGCTAAAAACTTTAGACTATACGGAGATATGCATAGGTTTTTACCAGCTTTGGCAAAAGGTTTAGGGGCTAAAATAACGGAAGTACCAGTTAGCCATCATCCAAGGCTTTACGGTAAATCAAAATACGGTATAGGAAGGACTGTAAGAGTTATACTTGATATATTTTTGGTAAAATTTTTAAACGAGTATATAAACAAACCTCTTTACGCTTTTGGTGGTATTGGTTTCACCCTTTTTGGTCTTGGGTTTTTATCTGGACTTTACCTTACTTACGATAAGTTTATAAACCATCAAGAGATTGGCCAAAGGCCTCTCTTATTCTTAACGGTACTTCTTATTATATCTGGACTTCAGTTTATATCTACAGGCATAATAGCAGAGGTTATTACAAGGACTTATTACGAATCCCAAGATATAAAACCTTATAGGATAAAGGACACTATAAATATAAAACCGTTAGATGAAGATTAAAATATCTATCTCTTTTCTTCTCACTATTTTATTTTTATACGTTTTTTACAAGACGGTAGGGTTTTCGGAGTTTCAGAAAAGTTTTTCAAAGTTAAACATATCTTATATAGGCATCGGGTTTTTGCTTTATTCTATTAGCTCTTTTTTGAGGGCTTATCGTTGGCACAGCATGATAAAAGACATTAATATGGTGGATTTTTTTCTTATAAACAACGTCCACATATTTCTAAACAACATTCTACCAGCTAGGACTGGAGAGTTTAGTTTTTTCTACATGCTAAAAAAAAGAGGCATAAACCTTACGAAATCCTTCTGGGTATTTGTCCTGGCAAGGTTTATGGATGCGTTGGCGCTTCTTGGGTTTTTCTTTGGATTTTTTTTCAAAATATACTTTCTTGCTTTTATAACAATCTTTGGCATTATAATGGTTTTTTTGCTAAAACATACTTTGGCTTTTCTGCCAAACGTTTTTATTTTAAAATCCCTAAAACAAAATCTATCAACGCATTTTGAAAGCAAAACGGCCATAAAACTTTACTTTATCTCGGTGATATCATTTGCTTTTAAGTTTTTAGGCTTTTACGAAATGGCAAAAAACATTATCCCTATGAGATTTTTTGATATATTGCCTTCTTACGTGTTGGCAGAGATTAGCTCTATACTACCCATAAACGGATTTTTAGGGCTTGGCACTTACGAGTTTGGTTTTTCAATACCATCAAAGCTAACTGATATTTCTTTAAAATCTTCCCTGGATTTGGCTTTCATAACCCACGTATTTTTGCTAATTTCCTCTTCAGTCCTTGGTATTGTATCTTTTTTACTTTTAAAGCTTGAAAACTACGAAGAAAGATAAAGCTCTTCTAATTTTATCACCAAAACAGCTATCAAACACCCAATCCCAAAGCTCACAAGGACATCTCCAAGATAGTGAGCAAAAAGAAAAATCCTTGACATACCCACCAACATTGACCAAATTATTAGGTAAAACCCAAATTTCTTGCTTTTAAGATAAAAGCTAAACGCCAAAGCACTATTCAACAACGTATGACCAGATGGTAAAGACGAATAGTCTTTTTGGCTTTTAAAAAAATAAAACCCGTATATCCCTTTTTTAAGAAAAAGCTCTGGCCTTGCTTTGCCAAGCAAAAACTTAAAAAGCATGATAGCACTATCTGATAACACCAAACAAAGAGATATCAAAAGTATATACTTTCTTAAGCTTTTGACAAAAAAACTAGAAAGTATAAAAAACGATGCCAAATAAAAGACAACATTGTAATGTCCCACAAAAGATATAAGATTGAAAATACCATTAAAAGTCTTAAAACTATCTTTATGCACATAAAAAAAATACGTTATATCCTTATCAAAGAAAAATACACTTACAAATCCAAGCGTTATAAGAAATAGCCCTATCTTAACCACATATCTATTATAAAATATGTAGATAGGAAAAAAACAAATTTAAAAACGCGCCAACAAATGCGCTCAAATCATAGTTTTAACATTAAAATATCGTCCTCAAAGCCAATGTATAATCCCAGAAAGATTTTAAGGAGTCGCCATCATCACTT
>NZ_BAAHXP010000014.1:0-40859 GCF_054656715.1 Hydrogenobaculum acidophilum | reverse complement strand
GAATAGAAGATTGATGTCATTGGTCTTTGTTTCGACTTTGAAGCCGTTTTCTTTCAGTATGCTTTTTATACATGCTATAGTGTTTTCTTCTTGATAGCAAGTTATAATTATGCTATTTGTATGTGGCTTTGATACTATGTGGTGGTTTTTAAGAGCTTTTCTTAAAAGCTCATATACAACATCTTGGTAAACTTTATTTACCTTTATTCTTATCCTACCCTCTTTGGCGCTTACAATTTGCACTTCTTTCATACTTTTTATTTTAGATGTCTTTTGTTAATATTCTGTTAATTTTTTGCTTTTATATAATGATATATATCAATATCAGTTGCTTATAAAAGCCCAAATACTCTTATGCTCTTTTTTGGCTAAACGCTTTATATAGTCCATCATCTTCTTATAACCTTTTTCACCTTTGGTGGCGATTAGCGTTTGTCTAAACTGTTCAAATCCGGATACTTTAAGTAAAGATGTGGGAGTGTATAGATGTTTGGGGTCTATATTGTAAGAGTCTCTTTGTTTTTTTAGTTTGTGTTTTTTTAGCCACTCTGGTGTTATGTAGTTTCCGGTAACTCCTGCTTCTCTTCTTAAAAGGGTATAATCTGGACAATATCCTTTGTTAAAAGCCACTTTTACTTTTGGTTTTATGGCTTTTATAGGACTAAAATTGGGTTTTTTGCTCCATATATCGGTGAAAATAGAAGCGGTTTGGTCGTATATAGACATAGGCGGAATACCTAAAATCTCTTCTATGGTTTTTACTATGTTTATTTGAGAATAGTGTTTATAAGATATGTATCCTTTTTTTACCCATGGGCTTATCACCACCGCAAAAGTCCTATGTGCGTCTATATGGTCTGCCCCAGACTGGGCATCGTCTTCGGTGATAAATATAGCCATATGCTTCCAGTAAGGGGTATGGGATAGATATTCTACAATTTTGGCGGTAGCGTAATCGTTGTTTGCCACATAGTAGTTTGGCGTGTAATAACAAGGGTTAAACCCAGCGGTGTGGTCATCCGGAAGCCATATATATAAAAACCTAGGCATTTTATGGGATTTAAGCCACTTTATAGCCTCATCGGCTCTATAAGTATCTAGTATAAACCTATCCCAACCAGGATATGAAAGGGCTATATGTTTTTTCAAAGAAGGTGGTATGTCCCCTTCTCTGTTTCTTGTGACAAATTCTCCAAAATCTTCAAAACTAACATGGTTTTTAAGAAGATTGTTAAAAAGATAGAGTTTGTAAGGGTAAGATATCCAAGGATTGCTCCACTTTCCAAGCTTTTTTAAGTCTTCATATATAGCAAATGGGTTATCTTTTCCTATTGGAATACCACCCCAACCAGAAGCTAGTCCAAAACCCATGTAACTTATCCACCCTGGGTTTTCCATAAGCCCCCTTCTAGAATAGTACTGAGCCCAAGTGCGCTCCACAAAATCCGATGAGTTTGCCCCGGCGGTCCATTGGTGTCCTTGGGCTGTAACTTCTCCATCCGCATAAAAGTTTGCCATCAGTACATAGTTATTGGCAAAATTAAACAAGTTTGGAAGTTCTTTTTCCCCATAAACAGCTAAATTTGGGTCTGCCCAAGCCCCAGCTCTTTTATAAGTCCCAAACTCTTCATCAAAAGTCTTGTTTTCTCTTAATATAAAAACCACATACTTTATATGATGTCTTAGAAAAGATACCAACTTTTTGTCTTTTTTCATATCGTTTAGATTATCATAAGCATATACATCTTTTGTGTAAGTGTTTAGGTTTTTAGAAATATCAGAAAAAGAGACCTTCTGCAAGAGTCCTGGCATCTCTATACCTATCCAGTAGTAGTTTGGATTTGGATATGAACCAAGACCTTTGGCGGATACTATGTATATATTTTTGTTATCTTTTGTCATAGAACTAGGATACCAACCAGTAGGGACAGAGCCTATTAGTTTTTTGGATTTTAAATCAAATATATTTACCGCGTTTAAACCAGCGCTTGATACAAAAAGCTTTCCATCTTTCTCAAACATGCTGTTTGGATATGAACCCACCTCTTGATTTTTAAACATTTTATCTTCTAAAAAGTCAGAAACTTTAAGATTTTTCGTATCTATTATACCTATTTTATTTGTGTTTGCAAGGCTTACGAAGAGCTTTCCATCTTTATAGTATAGGTTTGTGGGGTGCATGCCAGCCACTTGGCTTTTTTTGTTTAGTTTTTTACCAAGCTCTATGTGTTTTATAAGTTTAAAGTCTTTTTTATCCAATACAGCCACAGAGTTATTCCCCCAAAGGCTTACAAATATGTACTTATTATTTGAAGTGATGTCATAGGGGTATGGTCCAACATTTACATAGTCTATCTTTTGAGTTTTTTCGTTTATTCTAGCAATAGCGTTTGATAAAAGCCCGCAAGCGTATATGTATCCATCAGATTCATAAACACAGGAAGTGAAAAAATGTCTCAAATCATACCTTGCTCCTTGATATATGTAAGGATATTGATTTTTTGGAAATTTTTTTGCATCAAGATGTATTTTCTTATCAAGCACAAGCTTATCGCTCTTTACATCAAAAACAAGCACATTGTCAAAATCCCCGCCCGCTACATATAGTTTATGGCTTTTATAATAAAGTCCTTGATATAGATTTTGGTAAGATATGAAAAGCATATGCGGGTCTTTTGAAGTAGAGACCTCGGAAGGGTATGCCCTCACTTGGAAGACTTCGCGTAAATTTTTATCGTACATATTTATGGTTTGATAAGGGGTAGCTCCGTTTGTAAGCACAAACACGTGATGTTTTGACACCACCACGTTTGTAGGAAAGTTTGGAGTAGATATATATTTGCCAACCGGGTTTATCTTCCACCCCCAAGGCGTTTGATGAGCAAAGGCAATGCTTGAAAATAAGCTAAGCATAAGCAAGAGCTTTTTCATATTTATTCTCCTTCATTCAGTCTATAGTTTACTTTTAAATCAAAGGTTATACCACCTTTAGGTGGTGGTGGAAACTTCAGACTCTTTATGAGTTCTTTAGTATACTCATCTAAAATATAGCTACCGCTGGAGTTTAAAAGGCTAACACTATCTACTCTACCAGAACTAGATATTCTAACTTTTACAAAAACACTACCCGAATCACCTCTTCTCTTAGCCAAAGAAGGATAATGTTTATGCTCTTCTATTATCTCATAAACCTTAGTTAAATATAGAGATATTTCATCACGTGTGGGTTTTGATGATGAAGCCGGCGGAGAAGGTTTTTGAGAAACTTGAGAAGGAGAAGCTTTTTCCTCTACGGGTTTTGATGGTTCTTTTGTTATATTTTGCTCCTGTGGATTTATAACCTTTTTAGGCACTGGCACTGGTTCCGGAGGCGGTATTTTAGAAACTATAGGTTTTTCCACAGGTTTTGGTTTTTGTATCTGATGGACTGGTATATGTTTTGCTACTTTTTTGACTATGTGTTTTATAACTTTCTTCTCTACATGTTTTTCTACTGGTTTTTGAGTTATAGGTTTATTTAAGGGCAGATTCGTAACAAGATGAACTTTTATCTCTTTTGGCATCCTATAGTTATATATATTTACTTTTAAAAGCGTTGCTAGAAAGAAGACAAATAAAGAGAAAATAATAGCTACAAAAAACGAAACTATTCTATATTTTTTCTCGTCTAAATACAAATTGTTTGTCATGATTGTTTATTTACTATGGATATATTTGAAATGCCTGCTTGTTGTATGTGATCCATAACATTTACAAGGGTTTGTACGTTTGCGTTTTTGTCAGGTACTATATAGACATTTATATTGTTGGCCTCTTTGTATTGGTTTTTAAGATTTTGAAAATATGATGATAAACCATCTAAACTGTAAGGATATTTGTTTGAACCCACGTAAACTAGGTTGTTTTTTGTAAGATAGACCTTTACATTTTTTACTCTTGGTAATGGGTCTGTATATTTAGACGCTGGTACGCTTAGTTGTTTACCGTTTAGAGATATGGAGTTTATTGTTAAAAGCACAAAAAACGTCAACAAAAACAACATAACATCTATCATAGGAACTATATGTATTTCTTCTTTCTCTTGGTGCTCTTCTTCCCATAGGTTTGCCATATTAATTTCCTCCTGCAAAAATTAGTTTAGCTTCATCTTTGATGTTTCTTATCATATCGTTTAGCATCTTATAAAATACCAAATCCCAAAGTGCCAAACATATACCGAAAGCGGTAGCCACAAGGGCAAATCCTATAGATTTGCTTATAACCACTGGATTTGAAATCCCTCTCGATGCTAAGTTGGCAAAAGATTCTATCAAAGCCAATATACTTCCAAGTAGCCCAAGTAAAGGTCCTGATGTTACTCCAAAGTCCAATATCCACATACTACTCTTTAACTTTGTTATGAGTTTGTATGCTTCCTTTTCCGACACTTTACCCACTTGATTCTTTATCTTGCTTATCTGAATAAACTTATAAATTATTACATAGTTAGATACGATAAAGACTATACCCATAATAACAAAAACAGCTTTATGCAATAACTCTAAATCCATCATTTCCTCCTTCAAAACCAGTATAAAAAACTTTTGTTAATTTTTTGTTAAGAAAACCCATCTCCCCCTCTCCTGCTTGCATGAAAAAGAAGCATTAAAAATCTGCCCTCAAAGAACCATATATAGTGAAAGGTGCTCCAGGATAAGCCTGAACATACCCTCCGTTTACTCCATAATACCCTCCGCTTGATATATACTCAAACTCGTTGTATTTTTTGTTGGTTATATTGAGCGCTGTAAGGGTAAAGTCTATATCCCTCAACTTTAGCTCTTTCGACAACCTTAAAGAAGGCATAACTATAAAAGACATGCTAGCATTTAAAGTGTAATAGCTTGGCATCTTTTGGGTATCTGGCAATCCAGTGTTGTTGTTAAACATAGATTGAGAGCCCACATATTGATACCAAGCAGATGGCTTTACTATGATTCCACCAAGATAATCCAGCAAGTATGAATAGCTAGCTCCTAAGTTAAACAACGTATGAGGTACATAAGACACCGGAAGACTACCGGCATTTGTTACAGCACCATTTGCGTTTGTATAAGTGTAGTTATTGAAATTAGCATCTTCGTATGTACCGTTTGTCCATATATAAAAGTGTTTTGTTGGATAGTAATCTGCAAAGAGGTTTACACCTTTATAAACAGAAGTACCTGCTCCGTCTCCAAGATAGTTGCCATTTGCATCGTAAATTGGGAAAAATAGATTAGAGAATATCATATGGAAATAATTGGCGCCTACAAACACTTTTTCTGCGTATGGAATATGTTGTTTTAAGATTTTAAAACCTATTTGATATTGTTGAGACTTTTCTAAGTGTATTTCTGAGGCAGGTACTGATTGATAAGGACCTCCACCACCACCGTTTTCTGGCACTTTATAGGTTTCAGCGTAGTTTCCATATAATGACAACCAATCAAAAGGTTTATAGCTTAAAGCCAAAGAAGGCTCTGTCTTAGTGAAATTAGTATGAGCAGATGGATATTGGGCTTCATTACCTTTTGGGTTTAATTGACAGGCAAGTGGAAAATCTGAGCATGTAGAATTGTTATAATCTGTTATAAAATCTACCCACCTTATACCTGGTTCTATCTCAAGCTTGTAAAATTTAATCTTATCTTCTATAAAAGCTGCTACATCTGTTTGATTCCAGTAGTTGCTCCTATATTTTGCGTTTGGCACAGTTGGACTTCCATAAACACCTGGTGCAAGTTCTACAGAAGGATTCCAGAAAGCATTCCTTGAGTTGTATTGAGAATATAGCCAATAACCACCAAAGGCTAAGTTGTTGTAATAAATGTTGTTTAACTCAAAGTAAAGCTTATCTCCAAACACCTTATCGTATGGGTTGTTGTACTCATACAAGTTTCCCGGATTTGAGCCAAGCGGATAATCGTTGTAGTGATTGTGTCTTCTAAAGCCATATCTAAACCAAACAAGATTATGGAATTTAGTATGCTTATCAAAATTTAAATTTAGTTTTGAGTAAACTAAGTCTATGCCGTTTTGGTCTAATTTATGCAATACACTAAAATCAGGAGCACTATAAAAACCAGTGGTAGCCTGACTTAAAAGTGGCGTGTTTGGGCTTCCATCTGCTGTAAGTCCAGGCTGAGGAGATACTGGTATCGGTGGATTTCTCCAGTAAAAGGATTGGGCAGCGTAAGCACCCAATGAAAAATCACCATCACCGTTTGCAAATACTTTTTTAGTTTTTATATAATATGCATAGTTATGAGATGGATATCTAAAGCCGTCCACCGATGTAACATAGTTGTTGCCAGCTCCCCATCCTGCTGCAACTACTGTGCGCCAACCGTGTATATCTCCTGTGTCAAATGCCAAAAATAGGTTTCTTGAGTTAAAGCTTCCATAGGATAAATCTACAAACCCTCCCATGTTCTTGGTGGGTTGAAGTGGAGTGAATTGTACCTGACCACCTAGGTCGTTATACCATCTATTTTTAGGATTACCAGGTCCATATATTATACTTATACCTTGTATTAGGTCTAGCTGAGGCAATTGGTTTGATTGCCAGAGTCCAGTGGAGGGGTCTACCAAAGGTACGCCATCAAATGTCACACCTATACTGCCGTTATCTATACCTGTAGCTCCAGTAAATCCACCCCATCCCTGCCTTATACCATTTATGACTATAGACTGCTTTCTGGAGCTTCCAACTCCAAAACTGCTTATAGTAACCCCTGGCGCATAAGACATAATTTGAGCCACATTTCCCGTAGGACCAGCTACTTTTAGCTGGTCTTTTTTGATTACTTTGATGCTAAAATTTGATTTAAATATATACTTATCTTTTAGCTTCAAAAGTGCTCTATGATATCTTTTCTCCTTTTTCTTTTCTATAGAAGATACATGCTCAGCTCCTACGTTTATCTGTCCTATGTTGTAAACTGGGCTTGAGTTAGGCTCTCCAAAAGAAAACCCAATACTAAAGACAGCTATGCTAAGTAATATTTTTTTTAAGCTTTTAGTATACATACTTTTGTCCTCCTATTCAAATTTGACGTCTATTATATAAGTCTATTGTTAATTTTTTGTTAAGATTTTGTTAATTTTTGGTTAATAAAACTCCTTCCCTTCCCTCTCCTGCTTGCATGAAAAAGAAGCATTAGAAATAAGCTCTAGCTCCGGCGGATATGGTAAATGGCGGTGCTACATAATAAGTGCCGGATGTATTACCAGTACCTATATATCCTATATAAGTTTTATTGGTGAGGTTGTATGCATTTAAAAATAACGATATCTTTTTTTGGAATATATGAACATCTCTTGATACATTTAGATTAAATACCACATAAGAAGGTATTTCTTGAGTATTTGTGGAATCTCCGTATCTTGAGCTTTCGTATATGGCGTATGGGAATATATCAAACCCATATATCTTATAGTCTAATCCAACTTTTGCCATATACTTTGGAGTATTTGGAAGCTGATTGCCGACCACATTTAGAAATTGAGATCCTGAGTAGTATCCGTTTTGGAAAGTAGCTTTGTTGTAAGAGCCAGAGGCTATAAGTGTAAGGTTTTTTAGTAGATTTCCAGCCACAAAAATTTCACCTCCGTAAGCGTGTACCTTTCCGACGTTTTGAGGATAGGTTATTTGTGGATTGTTTGGTTCAGCAAAATACTCTATCTTGTCCTTGTAATCCACGTAGTATACGTCTGGTTTTATAAGGAAGTTTCCAAGGCTTATATTTATACCAGCATCATAACTGTCCGCTTGCTCCGGCGATAGATTGTTTATAACCTCCTGAGCTGTAGTACCTTTTGGTGGTGAACCTTGATAGCTTCCTGGGATTTGAAAATTCTTTGCGTAGTTAAAATACGGAGCTAAATATTTGTTAATACGATAAGATATGTTTATAGTAGGGAGCAATTTTCTATATGTTCTATCGTATGATTGACTTGGTATACTTTGCAATGGATAGTTGTATATATCATCATCTGGCAGGTCAGGTAGTTTCGCATATGTGTTGTATTCAATATAATTTCTTCTAATCTGAGCATATTTTAAGCCAAGTTCAAAGCTAAACCTATGAAAGTTATTTAAATCAAAGACTACGTATGGGGTGTTTGTAATAGTGTAAACTTTGTCTATATATCCATAATAGTTTAGACTCGCTATATATGAGCCATTTTGAAAGTTTGCCAGTTTTAGGTTTTTATTAAAATTTTCAAGGTCAGCGTTCTCATACCAATAACCTAAGGTGACTTTGAAGGGGGTTTTATGAAATACCGCTTGAGCTATAAATCCTGGTCTTTTTGTGTAGTTGTAGCTTATGCTTTGATTTACGGCGTTTTGCTTAGAATTATAGTAAGCAGAACTTCCATACCCTCTTCCCCTCCAATAATATGGCTTTAGCTCAAAGTAAAGATTTTTTGTAGCGTCAAAACTTATGTTGCCCCTAAATTCATAGTTTTGGTAAGGGTTGTAGAAGAATTTGTAGTAATTGGCGTCTATCTTTGGATTTCCAGTAAGAGAACCGTTGTAATCAAGGTCTTTGTAGGCACTCAAATTTTGAGCCTGCTGATAATTAAGCCCGCGATAATAATAATTTAACTGATTGTTTTCATCCATATAAAAGTCTGCATGAAGTCTGCCAAGGTTTGCTACCCACCCAAAGGTTACGTGGTCTCTGTATTTTGGGCTTTGTCCTGGACCTTTCCATTTGTTAGCCTGAGCATGAGATAAAGATATGAAAAATCTTGAGTTCATAAGCGGCAAAAACCCAGAATCAATACGAGTAAAGGTCTTCTCAAATCCGAAAGAACCAAATATTTGCTCTAATTCTAGTCCAAACTTATCCCTTGGCGGTATTGTCCTAAGGGCTATTCTACCACCTAAATCAGAATAAAGAGGAGAGGTTTTGCCTGTGCCTCCCCTAGTGATAGTTTCTGCTTCTATGTTTTCCATGTCCGCATACTCGTTTGGATATATGGCAAAATTACCAGAATCGTTTAGAGGCATACCATCTATAGTGACTCCTATTTGACTGTTGTTGAAACCTCTTATAGTAACTTCACCACCAGATAATCCATAAGGGTCTTGGGTTTGAAAGTTTACAGACGGTAAAAGCTCTAAAGCTTGATATATATTTGCTCCACCTACGTTTAACTTGTTTATGAGTTTCTTCTCCACTTTTTCCTTAGCTTTAGCGTATTTTTTGGTTTTTATGTACTTTTGACCCTGTTTTTGTTTTTCTTTATGAGCGTTTACATTTACATTGAGAGTAGGCTCTTCTTGAGCATATGATATAAATGATATCAGAAATCCTAAGCCAACTACGTAAACTAGTTTACTTTTCATAAACACCTCCTTGTTTTTTCATTTTACTTTCATTATGTTAATTTTTTATTAATAAGCATTAAAAAATTGTCATATTAGACAAACTAAAATTTATCGGCACTATCATAAAAAATTTTAGTCTTCTTAACCAAAAATTAATTTTTCGGCCTTAAATTAAATTTAAATCTAAAAGGAGGTAATTAGCCATGGTTAAATATTTTGATGAGATTAGGCATCTTTTGGAAGAGGGCGAAGAGCTTTTGCTATCAGTATTTGATAGTGGAATATATCATATGCTCACTTATAATAAATATTACAATGTGATATTTTATTTTAAAGCTGAAAAATTTGGCAACGACCAAAAATACTCCAGAACTTCCGAAGAGATAATAACTCCCTTAAGCTTAAAGGAAAAGTTATCACACCTGTTGTCGCCAAAAGTCATAGAATTTTTGGAAAAATTTTTAGAAAAAAGCATGGTAGAAAATCGCCAATATGCAACTTGAACAAGCGATTTTGCTGTTGGAACCGAAGTTAGATGTGTATTTAGAACAAGAGGAAGAGCTTATGGCCTTTGAACAGATGATAAGAGCATCATTTGACTGTTTTGTAATAAACCAAGAGAATACTTTGATATACGATGTAAACGATATAAAAAGCCTAAAACTACCAACAAACGTGAAAGTTTACAATTTAGATTGCAACTTTTATAAATCTCATATAGGTAAAGCTGAAGACATAAAAGTTATAAATCCTCATATAAGCAAGATGTGGATATCTTCTACAGATACTAGAGCTGATTTCTCTGAAGCTTTAGAAAGTATAAAAGCCGATAAGCTAAGCGGCTTTTTAGAGATAAAGTCAAAGTTCTTGGGAGTAGATAGTTTTTTGTATTTTAAAAATGGTGAGATTTTGAACGTAAAATTTGGAGATTTAGAACAAGAGCCAGCTATAGGCTTTTTGGTGAAAAAGATATCTGATAGGATAGTGAGTATGAATTTCTACAAACTCAAAGAAGATATGGTAAAAGTATACGCTTCATCGCACAAGCTTTTGTATTTGGAAGAAGATGAGGTTATAAAAAGCTTAGATTTTGGGCTTGATTTAAAAAATGTGCTTGTGCAAGGTATGTTTCCAAGCGGATACTTTCAAATATACATAGAAAACGGCAAAAAAATATTTCAAATATTAAATGATGAGCTGGTGGATAAAATAGAAATATACGAACCTTTTTATTTGGCAGTATTTTCTCTAGAGTTTAAAAAGACCGAGTTAGATATATTTGATTTTCTTAAAAGCTATAAACCAGCAAATATAAGGTTAAAACCCACGAGCGCCGATAAGAATTTTGTGTTCTTTTGTCCTATGTGTTGGAATGCTATAAACCAAGAAGATAAGATTTGCCCACATTGTGGGTACAACATAGAATATTTTATAAAATTACCTTACGAGACCAAATTGATAATAGCTCTTAACCATCCTATAGCAGATTATAGAATTACGGCTTTGAACGTGATAAAAGTAAAAAATGTAAAGATGGCCGTCCCTTTTGTGAAGGAAATAATATTAAAAGAGGATAATCCAGCGGTAATTCAAGCAGCAATAAATACATTAGTGGTAATGGACGAAAAAGCTTGCGAATTTTTAAAGGGAGTGTTAGAAGAACATGAATACAACACAATAAAAAGATATGTAGAAGAAACTTATAGGAGGTATTGCAGATGAAGGTAGTATTTTTTGACAAGGAGTTGTCGAAATCTTTAACAAGAAACTATGAAAACATGGAATCTTTATTAGAAGATAATATTTTACAAGAGTATGAATATTTTATAATTGATGATAAATTATGCCTTAAACGTACAAAATATATAAATGAAAATATAGAACTCTTGAGACTATTGATAAAAAAGCAGATAACCATGTTTTATCAACCAATATTTTCCAACAAAGATGGTTTTGTATACGCCTACGAGGCTCTTATGAGGATTAAGCATGATGAATATTATATATCGCCGAAATTAGCTTTTGATGTAGCAAAAGAGATAAGCATAGAGTATTTTTTAGATGCTGTGTGTAGGGAGCAAGCGATATTGCAATACAAACAAAAAGGTCTTAAGCTTTTTATAAATATAAACCCAAACTCTTCAAACAGTGGATTTTTTAAAAGGGGCTTTACGTTAAATATAGCCCTTCAAAACAATTTAAAGCCTGAGAATGTGGTGTTAGAGATTACAGAATCTGAAAAGTTTGAAGATATAGAAGCGTTGAAAGAGATTATAGAATACTATAAGTCCATAGGGTTTAGTATAGCTTTTGATGATTTTGGTACAGGGTACAACTCTTTGAATATATTAAGCCAAATAGAACCAGATTATATAAAGTTTCCCATAGAACTTATAAAAGGCATATCACGATCAAGGTTAAAATGGCAAATAGTAAGAGGCATAATGGATATGGCTATAAAAAGCGGTATAAAAACCATTGCAGAAGGTATAGAAAACAAAGAAGATTTAAAAACTATCTTAGAGCTTGGTATAGACTATTCCCAGGGATTTTTACTGGCTATGCCATCAGCATCTCAAGAGCTTCCAAAAGAGGGTATTATGCTTTTAAGAAACGTAATAATACAGAAAAAATTAAACTCTATAAAGGATAGATACAGTATAAGCAAAGATGACCTTGAGCCTATACACGTTTTAAAAGGTAAACCTGATATAAAGTATCTTATAGAGATACTCAAGAAAAATGAGTCTGAATGGCTTTACTTAGAGGATTTTGACATTTTGATAAACGAAAGCTGTATAAAAAGAATATTGAATACGTTTAGTGAAAACTTGTTTTATTATAAAACAATTGATTACTTCTTTGAGCATGTAGACTGCCATTATCAAGGTATAGAAAAATTTGATATTCAGGATAATAT
The DNA here is from genome assembly GCF_054656715.1 of Hydrogenobaculum acidophilum. Classification (NCBI taxonomy): domain Bacteria; kingdom Pseudomonadati; phylum Aquificota; class Aquificia; order Aquificales; family Aquificaceae; genus Hydrogenobaculum; species Hydrogenobaculum acidophilum. The sequence continues at coordinate 28,578 of NZ_BAAHXP010000014.1, read as the reverse complement.
TCTGCACGCTTATCATATCAGCGTAGAGAAACATGTGGATGCTATATTGGTTAAAAATACTCAAGGCATATTGGGAGTTTTAACAAAAGCCAAAATACTGGAAAAACTTTTTGATACTTTTTACAAGATAACCCTTTACACAAACCCTCTTACTGGTCTACCAGGTAATGTAATTATAGAAAAGGAGATAGAAAACGCCATAGAGCAAAAGATAAATGCATACGTTGTTCATATAGATATATCTAATTTTAAGCCTTTTAACGATGCATATGGTTTTTTGGCTGGAGATATGATGATAAAAAAACTTGCTCAAACTTTGCAATCTTTTGCCTTCAACTACGATGCCTTTGTGGGGCATATCGGTGGTGATGATTTTGTGGTTATATTTAAAAATCTAAAAAACAAAGACGAGGTAATAAATAGTTTATACAAGGAGGCTTCAGATGCTATAAAAGAACTCTACAAAGAAGAGGATATAAAAAATGGGTACTTTGTATCAAAAGACCGAGAAGGCAACGTAAGAAAATTTCCTATAGCAAAAATTACGCTAGCTGCCGCAAATACTTTAAACTATAAAAATTCTCAGGATATAGCTAGGAAGTTAGCGGAGCTTAAAAAGGAGTCAAAGAGGCTTTTAAAACCTGTAGTGGAGGAATCAAGCGAAGCGCTGGTAGGTCAGATAACGGCTTAGAGATTGATATATATAGAAAAGATAGGCCATATTCTTTTCTAAAGAAAAACGCTCTTTTACAAAGTTTTTTATTGGGTCTTTGTTTAGATAAGGATATATTTTTGAGATAGCCAATATATTTTTTACAAACTCTTCTTTTGAATTTGCCAAAAATTCTTTGTAGTAAACAATCTCAGGGAAAGACACATCGTTGTAAGCTACCACTGGAAGTCCACAGGCTTGTGCTTCTATGACAGAGTACCCAAAGGTATCAGATTTGGAGGTGCTCACAAATATATGAGATGACTTGTATATGCTGGCCAATATCCTTTTGTCTTTTATATAATCTAATACCGTAAAGTTTGAATCTAGTATTTTGTTTACATGCTTTTTATCTGGACCATCTCCTACCAACAAAAGATGAAACCTTTTGTCAAGGTTTTTAAGTGTTTTAAATATATCTAAAAGCTCAAGGAAGTTTTTATCTTTGGAAAATCTACCTACATATATAAGTACTATTTTATCCTTTAGCGTGGTTTTTAACTCTTCGTTTGGAGCTTGATTTTCAAAGATATTAAAGTCTATACCGTGATAAACCACTTCTACATTGTATAAACCAAGTAGATTTAGATAATCTTTTACATAGTAAGAGGGCGCCACAACTAAATCCATATCGCTATAAGTTTTATAAATATATTTTCTAGTAATTTTAGAAAGCATGTTGCTGTCTTTGTTGAGCCTAAAAACGTTTAACAGACTCTTTTCCAAGTTGGAATGAAAAAATCCGACGGTACTAAAGTTTAATTTGTCTTTTAATTTCTTTATAAAAGATGGCAACAGAAACAAAGACCCTATCTCCACTATATTTGGTTTTTCAAACTCTATTATATTTGCTATCTTTTGTTGGTTTATAAGAAGCCTATATTGTTTCCATACAAACATATAAGGAGATTTGATTTGATATATCTTGCTACGGTTTATATAATTAAGCGTATCTTTCTTGCCTGGCACTATAACCACATGCTCTATGTCTTTGTCTTTTATATATTCTATTTTGTTGTTTATATATGTTTTTATGCCACCGCTTCTATCTGAATAAAAATGCGTTATGTCTAAAAGCTTCATACCAAGCTTTCTTCGGAAAACTCTAAGCTTTTAACCCTCCCAAAAGACAGCAGGTGCATCATTTCTAGCAAAAGTTCCCTTTCGTTTAGTGTACTTGCATAGGCTATGGCTTTTTGTTTTACCTTTTTATAAAACATATCATCCTCTAAAAGCTTTTTAATGATTTTTGCATACTCTAATGGGTTGTTTTGCTTTATTATAAAGCCGTTTTCACCATGAGTTATATGTTCTTTTGCACCTCCAGCGTCCGGGACCAAGGGTACTATGCCGCTTGCCATAGCTTCTAAGACTACATTTCCAAAGGTTTCAGTGGTACTTGGAAATAAGAATATGTCTGCACTTGCATAAGCTTTTGATAAACCCTCCCCCTCTAAAAAACCTGTAAAAATAATCCTATCTTTATAAACTTTTTCAAGTTCATACTTATATGGGCCATCTCCTACTATAGCAAACTTTATATTTCTTTCTTCTTTTAAAAGCTCAAACACTTCCACGAATATGTCCAAATCTTTTTCTTTGGCTACTCTTCCTACGTAAGCTATAACTTTTTCGCCTCTGTAGGTAGGGTCAAACATTCGCCAAAACTCTTTGTCTTTAAAGGACTCGTTAAATTTATCTCTATTGACCCCTCTTTTAAAAATAGCTAACTTGTCTTCTTTGATGCCGTAGTCTAAAAGCTTTTCATAGTAAGACATGCTTGGTACAAGTACTCTATCGGAAAGTCCATAGAAGCTTTTCATAAACACTTCTGCAAAGTATTTAAAGTATGGCTCGTTGGTATACCTTATTGCGTATTCTGGAAAATCTGTATGGTAAGCTGACACAAAGGGGATGCCTAATATTTTAGCTATCACAAGGGCGTAAATCCCTATGACTCCAGGCGTAGCAGCGTAGATTATGTCAAAGTTTTCAGATTCTATGTAATCAAGAATTTCTAAAAGATTTGGTATATTTATGGTTATATTTTGATATTCTGGTAGTGCAAAAGAAATCATAGGTTTGAAATTTTTTATATGGGAGTCTTCTATGATTCTTTCATCAGAAATAATAAATTTGACGTTTAGGCTTTCTTCTTTTGAGAGTTCCAAAAGCTTTTGGGTGGTTCTGGCCACTCCGTTTATATCAAAAAATGTGTCGGTAAAATAAGCTACTTTACCCTCCGTGTGTTCTTCATTGAAAAACTCTTTGTAAAATTTCTTTGATATATTTTTCTCATCTGCTCTTTGCTTGTAAACAGACAGATAAGCTACATAGGGTGCTAAAAATATAACGCTTCTTCCTACATAAGCGCTAAACTTATCAAAATCAAAGGATTTCATGGATTTTATCTGATTTAGTGTATAAGGAAGTATGTTTGAGAAAAAGTAAAATATATTTTCGTGGGGATTTTCCGATAATACACCTTTAAAGTTTATGACGTTTTCTATGAAAGTAGCTACAGAGCTTTTACCTAGTATAGAATCTAAGAATGAATATTTTGACACTTCCTTGGGTTCAAACAGCGTATCTAAAAGATAGCCAAGGTTTCCAAGGTTGTATCTTTTTTTCATGCCTTCTTTTGCTATGTTCATTACCATATGTGTTAGTCTTTTGGGATTGCCATGATATCCATCTACTTTTGTTTGTCCATTTTCTATGGCTTTTTTAAGATCTTCTACATTATTTCCTTCCGCTATTGTATACCCATAACCAAGGTCAAGTCCTCCATGGTCATCGGAGCCACCAGTAAAAGATATAAAATCTTTTCTTCTTTTGAAAAATCCGTATTTGTTGGCTAGGTCCTCCAAGTCTCTTTTTGTGTAAGATTTAGCTATCTTTTTTGTGATGATAGAAGACGTTTTTGACCTTGTACCGTTTAAAATCTCCCAGTTGTCAAAAAGAAGTAAAAACCTTTCTATGTGCGTTTTATTAAGCTTTCCATCCATATTGTAAAGAGGGTGAGCCAAGATATGCGTTATGTTGTTAAATTGAAGATAATCTACAAGCTCATATATATTGCCTCTTAGATGCTGGATGTCGTCGTGATGTTTTGGTGTTATATCTATAGCTATGACGTGTACTTTACATCTATCCTCTGGAAAATATGTAGTGATTTCTTCTGATATGAATACGTTTGGTAAGTGTGCTATTTCAAGACATCCATCTATGGTATCATGGTCTGTGATAGTAAACAGTGTCATACCTCTATTTGCCAAGGTGTTGTAAAGTTTTTTGGGTTTGGTATAGCTCTCGCCAATCTTAAGTTTTTCAGATATGTAGCCTCCTGGCCTATTTGAAGCTTCCGAGTGAAGGTGTAAATCAACTTTTACCATAAGACCTCCCTTAATCTAATATTTAAATTATCAAACTTATGTTAATTTTTTATTAAGTTTTTTGCTTTTATGATATGATATAAACTAGCTATTTTAAAATCTTCCTTTTTAACAATATCCAATATTTTTAAAAGCTTATAAATCTTTGAGGGATTTGATGCGTCTACTGGATGAAGGGCTATTCTTACCAAACCCAAGTTCCTTGTTAGAAAATAAGTCTTATCGAAAGAAAAAATAGAAAGCTTTTCTACAAACCCTCTGCTACCAAACGTTATAACTGGTGCGAATATTTTTTGATTATTTTTAATGTCGTATATATATCTTCTATCTGTTGTAAACAAAAATCCTTTTTCTTTTAAAAGCTCTAAAACTTCTTTTCTAAAAAGCCAAGCTGGAGCTATAAAACCCTTTGGCGTTATGCCAAGCTCTTTAAATGTTTGAAGCCCTTTATCAAGCCTTTGTGAAAGGTTATCTTCTAATAAAAACTCTGCTTCTTTATCTGTAAATATCTTTCTATAATCGTATTTTGCAAAATCCCTTGACATATGTGCATATCCATGCAAAATCGCTTCATTGTCTTTTGTTAGCTCTTGTATCTCGCTTTTAATATCTAAAAGAGACTCTTTCTCGTGGTAAAATGGGATAAGGAGAAACGTTATATTATCAATGTCATGTTTAACTAGCAACTCTTTTAGTTTGAAAATATTTTGAAGATTTGATGGGCACACATCGTGTATTGATATATTTAAAAACTTGTGGTTTTTTCTAAATAACAAGAACGTATATCCTCGTACAATAATTTTGTTAGTTCTTTTCTGCTAAAGTGAGATGTTTGATATAAAGGGTTTAAAAAGAAAAGCTCTATTTCCATAGAGTTTACGTTTAGCAAAAAGCTAAATACATGGTTTAAAAGTGTCATATCTCCATAATAAAATACATAGTCTCTGTTTGATATCGCTATCGGTTTGCCGTTTATAGATTTGTATTTTATACATATTGGTAATATTGGTTTTTGGGCTTTTAATATGACTTCTACAAAACTGCTTTTAAACGGCAATATATCATCACCGTTTGAAGTGGTACCTTCCAAAAACACCACTACGTTAAACCCTTCCTCTAAAACATCTCTAAAAAGCTCCATATCAGAAAGTATGTTTGACTTGTTTTTCCTGTCTATAAATATTGCACCGCCGTATTTTGCTATATGTCCAAATAAAAATGTTTTTTCTACCTCTTTCGTTGATATAAACACCGCTTCTACAAAAGCACTCAAAACGATAATATCAAAATAGCTAAGGTGATTTGATACAATTATATGGTTCTGACCATCATTTACATACATGCCTCTTTGAGATACTTTTATGTTAAAAAGCTTTAAAACAAGCTTAGAGAAGTATGATGCATTTTTTATAAGGCGTTTTCTCTTTTCTTTTTGGTTTTTAAAATATATATCTATATACAAAGATATTAGAATAAAAGCTATAAAAAGCACTAAGAAAACAAATATTTTATAAACAAATTTAATATACCTCATATCTTTATATTAAACTTTTATTTTTAATTTTTGGTTAATAAAAAAGCCCCAAATGGGGCTTGTGGAGATTATATGTTTAGGCGGCAGGTATTGGCTTTTGAGATTGGATATCTTCTTGAGATATCTCTTCCAAAGATTTTCCTTTTGGTTCTGGAATGGCTATGTAAGTAAGAATGAGCCCAGCTAAAGAGAATACGAACGTCAAAAGCAAAGTATGGCTTAATCCTAACGATTTTAATAAGATAGGGAAAAAATAAGCACCTATGAAAGCACCTATCTTGGCTACGCCAGCCGATATACCATGAGCTGTGGTTCTAACGTTTACTGGAAATACTTCGGCTGGCAACACAAAAGTTGTAGTATTTGGACCAAATTCTGCAAAGAAGTAAGATAAACCGTATAAAGTTACAAAAAGAGGAAAGTTGTTTACTATGGAAGGGGATATACCTATTATGAAAAACATAAGACCCATCATAAAGAAGCCTAGCATTTGCAAAAATTTATGTCCTATTTTATCTATGGTGGCTGCGGCTATAAAATAGCCTGGTACTGCAAAAACTACAAATATTAAAAAGCTTATAGCTGTGCTTTGTATCAAATTTGCATGTGGGGCAATATGTTTTAACACTAAAGGTGTAGATATGGTGTTGCCATAATAAGCGTAGTCAAATAAAAACCATGTACCAGCAGTACCTAAGAGTTGTAGCCAGTATTTTGATAAGGGTTGTTTCACTATATTGTCTTTGGGTTCTTCTATAATCACTTCACCAAGAGAAAAAGAAGCTAAATCTTTTGCCGCTACTTCTTTTTCACCTTTTACCCTTGCAAGCCACCTTGGAGATTCTGGCAACCTTCTCCTAAGATAGATAACGGTGGCCGCAGGCAATGCACCTAAACCAAGCATTATTCTCCAAGCCAAATCTTTATCTACCCCGGCTGCTAAAAGAGAAAGTGCTACCATAGGTCCAGCTATCAAACCTAATGCCTGGGCGCTAAATACAAGCGTTACCATCCTTCCTCTGGTGGTGGTGTTGGCGTATTCACTCATTATAACTGCAGAAAGAGGATAGTCTCCGCCTACTCCTAAACCTAGTATAAAACGAGATATCAATAGAAAAGTTACGTTAAAAGAAAATGCAGACATCAAAGCACCTAATACCATCAAGATGGCTTCTATGCCGTATACAGACTTTCTACCTAGCCTATCCGCTAAATTCCCAAAGATAAAAGCTCCAAAGAAAGTGGCTATAAGAGATATAGAGCCTATAAGCCCTATTCGTTGGGCACTTAAATGCCATTCATCTTTGATAAGCACAAGCGCCGTACCTATTATAAATAGGTCGTAAGCCGATGTGAAAAATCCCATAGCAGAAGCGAACATAGCCTTTATATGAAAAAGGCTAAACTGCGACGTGTTTAGCGCCTCTGCTATACTGCCTTTTACTACCTTTGCCATAACAAACCTCCTAACGTGTAATATGTAAGCATTTTAAAGTTTTATTGTTAATATTTGATTAAAAATTTGTAAAAAAAATATAAAGGGAAAATAAGTATAGTATATAAATTTTGATGATTTGTAAATTATTTTATAAAATAAGCATGATATCAATTGTTTGAAGAATAGTTTATTTAAAGCAAAAAAGTATAGATTAAAAAGCGTTGTTTATTTTTATGAGATTAATATGAGCCACGGGGGATTTGAACCCCCGACCCACGGATTAAAAGTCCGTTGCTCTGCCAGCTGAGCTAGTGGCTCTAAGCAATAATATTATATCACAGTATCAAAATTTTGCAACCCTTTTAAGCTTTTAAAAGCCAAATGTCCTTCTTTTAGCTTAATGTCTTTGTACCCCATGTCTCTAATTGGCTCTAGGTTTTCGTTTTCTCCTAAGACAAGAAATACATATTTTTCTGATAGGTTTTCCATTGTTCTTGTTATGTCTGTTGGTTTGCCAAGAGCTCTTTCTATGGTAGATTCAAATTTTCTACCTAATTTGTTGGCATCTTTACACAAAACTTCGTATTTTAATCCAAGCTTTATTTTTACGTATTCTAAAAAAGCACATTTTTTGGCAACAAATTCTATAAGGCTCACTTTCAGAGTTTCATCAAGCATTGAAAAAACAACGCCAAAAAAGCCAGCTCCGGCTCCCACATCAGCTATTTCTCTTATATTAAAATCTTTTATCTTATCAAATATTTCCTCTGCATTTTTTATGTGTCTTTCAAATATTTTTGATTCATCACCCTTAGATATAAGTTTGTGTACTTTGTTCCATTTTAATATTTCGTTTATATATATTTCGTAAGCTTTCATTTTGTCCATAAAAATAAATTATAAATTATGTTATAATATATAGCTTGAAAACTTTCTATAAAAGGAGAGATTGCTATGAAGAGAGTTAGTGTTGAGCTTTTAGAAAGAACAGCTTCTACAAAGGGCGATAAAAAGACCAAGAGAAAGGAAGGATTTGTGCCAGTAGAGATTTATGGCAAAGGTGTACAAAATATTCACGCCTATATGAGGATAAAGGATTTAGCGGCTATGCCCCATGGTACTACGTTTTTGATCGAGGCAAAGCTTGGCAATGAAACACTGCCTTGTCTTCTTAGGGATATTCAGTATGGATGGCTTGGAGATAACCCAGTGCATGTAGATTTGTACAACATATCAAATGTTACTGAAACAGGTGTGGAGGTGCCTCTTGAATTTGTAGGCACACCTAAAGGTGTGGAGCTGGGTGGTACTCTTGAAATACATCTTCACAGCATAGAATTAAAGGTAAACCCAAGAGAGATACCGGATAAAATAACGGTGGATATATCAAATGTAGGCCTTGGTGGGGTTTTGCACGTTAAAGATCTTAATATACCGGCAAATTGTAAATTGATGGAAGACCCAGAAGAGGTTGTTCTTGTAGTGGCAGAACCAGAGGAAACTAAAGAAGGCGAAGAAGAACAAGCTCAAGAAGCTGCCACCAAATAATGATAAAAGCTTTAGTGGGCCTTGGAAATCCTGGGCCCAAATACAAAGATACAAAGCACAACATAGGGTTTAAAGTAATAGATGACATAGCTTTTAAGCTACATTTAAAAACACCTATTGAAAAATATATGTCTTTGGTTTTTTATATAAAAGAAAAAGATGTATACCTTATAAAACCACAAACTTTTATGAATAACTCAGGTATAGCTTTAAGACAGTTTGTAGAAAAAACAAAGATATCTCCAAATGATATACTTGTAATATACGATGATATGGATTTACCAATTGGCACTATAAAGCTAAAACCAAGCGGAGGCTCTGGAGGTCATAATGGAGTGGAATCTATTATAAAAGAGTTGAGGACTCAAGATTTTCCAAGGTTAAGGATAGGGATAGGTAGACCAGCCTCTAAGGATGATGTATCTCAGTACGTCTTAAGCCATTTTGATTATAAAGATGTGGCTGTTGTAAAAAAGGCTGTGGAAAAAGCAAGCGAATGTGCTCTTAGGACTTTAGAAGAGCCTCTTGAAAACGTAATGACTTTATGCAATACAAAAAGCTTGTAAACTTTTTGCCTATTATAGTTTTTTCTTTATCGCAGCTAAGTTGCTCTTCTATAACATCCACCGTAAATTATGAAGCTTATAAGCTTGGCATAGAAAAATCTAAAGCTCCTTTAAAGTATCTTGCTGATAGGATGGCGCATCATACATGTCCTACTTTTAACGTTTACAACAAGACGTATACGATACCGGTGGTAGCTGTTATGACTTACGTAGATTCAAACAACATAAACTATACAAGCGCTCTGGGAAAAACCCTTACAGAGCTTTTTAAAGATGCTCTTATAAAAGAGTGTCATGTTAAAATCATTGAGATAAACTTATCAAAGTATGTAACGGTAAATTCACACGGCGATGTAGCTCTTTCTTCCAATGTAAAGGATTTGAGGACGAGATTTAGAACATCTTACATATATCAAGGTATGTACACCCTAACAAGGCATCAGCTTATAGTGTATACAAGACTTATAAATTTGAGGACTGGAAACATAGATAAAGCTTATACCGATGAGATACCAGCCAACGATGAGATAAGAGAACTTCACGACGAATAGTGGCTATTTTGCTTGATTTCCGAAAAATTTTTTATATAAACCAATATTTATTGCCATTATAGAGGTATATATATAAAACGGTAAACTTACAAACGAAAACTCCCATAACAGGCTTGTGAGCATCGTAGCTATAGAAGAAGCACCCAAGCGTGATATTTGATTGAGGCTAAAAGCTCTAGCTATTTCGGATATGTCGATCATCTCGCTCATCATAGATTGTTGTATAGGTAAAGCCAGCACTCTAAACGAAGGGTAAAGGCTATATAAAATCAAATCTACATAAAGGTTTCTTGCGAGCGGCATAAAAAATATGATGATAGCGCCTACAGCTCTTGTAAGTATTATGCTTTTAAGATTGCCAAGATGTTTATACAGTATATTTGCAAGAAGAGGTGAAATGGAAGCTAAAATACCAGCTAAAAAAGCCCAAAAAGCCATATCAGATTTTTTGATATGATAAACTATTATAAAAAATGGAATTAAAAATGGTGTTATAAGCCCTTGGGAAAATCCATTTAGAAAACCCACCACTGAAAATTGACCTATGGTTTTTTTGCTGTTTAGTGTATCCAATCTACCCTTTTTATGGTATGAATCTATTGGTATTATAAAAAGTATGCCCAATAAAGATATCCAGAAAGCTACCAAGAAAGCTTCTTTGTTGTTTGGGATAAACCTTATCAAGTATGCACCAAAGGCACCTGATATACCTGTTAGAAAAGTAAATATAGAATAGGCAAACACCCTTTTTTCTTTTGGTATTATATCTGTAGCCAAAGCGTTTACGGCGGGCATGATGGCACCACCTACTCCACCGCTCATCAAAGAACCAGTGGCAGAGTACCCACCTAAAACAGCGCTTAAAAAAGCCATTATGTAAGAAGGCTCTAAATAGAGTAGCAAAGCGCTCAAAGGCAGAAGTGCCGACATAACAATAACAGCATTCTTCCTATGCCAAACATCCGCTATGATACCGCCCAATACGGATAAAATAGCGGTGGAAATAGTGGCTAAAGCGTATATAAAACCTAAGTATCCTATGCTTTTATGGAAATCTTTTAAAATTATATAAGGGAAAGCTATTGTGATGATGCCACCGGCAATACCCCTTAGGACTCTAAATATAGAGATGTAAAGTAGATTTTTATACATTTAGACCATATCTTTAAATTCTTTAAATATATAAAGAGCATCGTGAGGACCTGGTGAAGCTTCCGGATGAAATTGTACAGAATAATAGGGGATATTTCTATGAGCCATGCCTTCTACCGTGTTATCCAACAAATTAATATGCGTGACTTCCATGAAGTCTGGCAAATCTTCTACGGCGTAGTTATGATTTTGAGAGGTTATAACTACTTTATTGTTTCTTACATCCTTGACAGGATGATTGGCTCCGTGGTGTCCAAATTTTAACTTGTAAGTTTTAGCTCCGATTGCTAAAGCCATTATCTGATGACCGAGACATATTCCAAAAACTGGCTTTTTGCCAAAAAAGTATTTTGCTATGTTTATACCGTTTAATACATTTGCGGGGTCTCCGGGACCGTTTGATAAAAATATTGCATCTGGATTTATTTGTTCTATATCTTCTTTTGATATATTGGCTGGCACTACGGTACATGTTATGCCGTTTTCTACAAGATACTTTATTATGCTTTTTTTGATACCAAAATCTATCACTACGAAATGTTTTGAGCTTTTATAAGCCTCTACTTTGTAAATTTTCTCAGTGGTAACTTCTGATACTAAATCAAGAGAGGATATGTCTTTGACCATCTTTACCTTTTCGTATATTGTTTTTGGCTTTAAGTCTATGGTAGAGATAAAACCTCTGGTTACACCCCTTTCTCGCAATATCTTGACCAAAGCCCTTGTGTCTATGTTTGATATTCCTACTATGTTGTGTTTTTCAAGATAACTAGACAGCGTAGAAATAGAAGTATGGTTGCTGGCTATTTTTGATATATCTTTTACTACAAACCCAGCCACCTTTGGAGCGTCTGATTCTATGTCATTGTCGTTCACACCATAGTTTCCTATCTGTGGATTTGTCATTACTACTATCTGACCTTTGTAAGAAGGGTCTGTTATAATCTCTTGATAACCTGTGATAGCTGTGTTGAATACTACCTCTCCAAAGCATTCTCCGGTTTTACCAAAAGATTTTCCAATAAAATATGTTCCATCTTCAAGGCATAAAATAGCTTTCATTAAAAGGTTATTATAGCATATATAAAGGATATAACTTATTACCATTTATCTTAGTTATTGATCTATAAATATGGATTATATTTATTATAAAAACTATTTATCTTTTTTATACATATAAAAATTATAAAATAATAATTGCTGAATAACTTGAGGTTGAGGAGGTGTATTATGAGAAATACAACGCTTAAGAAACAGGGCGTTGCTCTAGCGTTGTTGGGCTTCGGTCTAATTAACGGTTGTGGTGGAGGTGGTGGAGGTGGTGCAAGCGTAAGTAGTGGAAGTAGTTCTCAGGCTTATTATACCATAGGCGGTGTAGTAGTTGGTAGCAATCTTAGCCCAATTACTATATCAGATAATTTAGGGGATTCAATCTCTATATCTTCAGCTGGTAGCTTTACATTTCCTGCAAAATTTGTTAACGGTCAAGCTTACAGCGTTAGTGTTCAAGCTCCAGCGAGTGAAGTTTGTACTGTAATGAATGGTAGTGGTACTATTGACAATGCTAACGTTAGCAGCATAACAATAAGCTGCACAAACTTAGGTATACAAGCTGCCACTAACGGCTCAACTGCTTTTGCTGTATTTGCCACCAACAATATGCGCGTAGCATTTTTACCTACAAGTGCTGGAATAATACCCTTTAACATAGGGACTTCTAGCCTTACTACCGTATCTACAGTGCTTCGTTCTGTATCTGTACCAAATATGGCATCTTCTACTCTTAGCTTGAGTTTTATCTCATTAACTTTTTCTAATGGATATGGTCCTGATGCATGTTCCGTTGACTCGTTAGCTGAGAAAATGGTATGTATTCAATATGATAGCAATCAAGTAGCTATACTTGATTTAAGTAAATTTGCAACAACTGGAAACACTTCAGATATAGCTACTAATATTTATACGCTTAGTGATTTACCATTGCAGGCTACAATATTCTCAGGAGATAGTTGTACAGATTGCGGTGTAGCTACTATGCCAAATATTAGTAATCCGTTTGCTGGCCAGTTTATTGTTGCTGGATATGATGGATATCATGTATATAACTACCCTTCTTCTACTGGGACATCCTCTATAACAGCTGCCACTGTATATAGTATGTCTATCGGTGAAAACATGAGCGTTGATCCAACACGTAGATGGATTATAGCACCAGGCTCTTACGTAGGAACGTATGGATACGTTACTTTAAATATAGCCAGTATGACCAACAATACGATATATTCTATGACAATTAGCTGTTCTTCTATATCTGACACAAATCAGCAAAATCTTTGTTATCAGTATTCCGAAGATGAAACGGATTCCGAAGCCATAGATCCTGCCACGGGAATAATTATAATGCAAACTGAGGGTCCTACTGTACTTTTAGAAATAGACATGAGTCAAGCTACTTATAGTGGCACTGTATTTACAGCTCCTTATAAATTCTTTTCAGAAGCAAATATGCCAGCTAGATTCACCGGTGTGTTAGCTTCTGGCAGTGGTGACTTTCTATTCATGGGTACTGAATTTTCCCCAGATGCTTGGATTGGTGCTTCGATGTTGCCTACATTGTCTGGTACTACAGGTACAAATCTACTTACAAGCTATACATTCAACCCAGTTTATGTTGACCTAACACAACTCCTACTAAATTCTTCATCTAATCCATCTTGCAGTTCATTTGTTAGCGCTGGCGATCCTCATTCTGAAGCTATGACAGTTTCGCTTGGTGGAAACCAGTATGGACTTTATGCTTCCGGTGATAAGAGTTGCGTAGCTGTTGTAAACTTAAACGCTTTAATGTTGGCTCCCCGTGATCCAAATAATCCAAATTCAATAAGCAGTGGATATAATCTTATTGGTAACGGTGTAGTACAGTTTATACCAGCTCAATAAATAAGTCTTTTGTTCTAGATGGGGCTCTGGTGGCCCCATTTTATATAATAATCATTTATATCTCTAGCGAGGAATTTAATCTTGCATCATTTTTAATAAAAAGCCAGAGTAAAGCTTGGATTGTAATATCACTCAAACTACTTTCTAGAGTTATCCTAAATGTAAATCGTTAGATTTTATAACATGATATTGAAAAAGGCTTGAGGATTTAAAGTGGTATTTCACAAAAAAATAAACTACCTAAAGCATATTCATATAATCTTTTATCGCTTGTTTATATGTTTATGTATAGTACATAGCTTTTTAGTACTAGTGAGCTAGAAGGGTGAATTTCTAACGCGAAGTGCATAAATAGATTATTAGATATATTTTGGTGATTTTTGTTTTAACTTTTCTCTTTTATAATTGTCTTGTTTTCTAACTGGTAGATAATATTTTAAATATTAAATGTAAATCTTTTACGCTATCCTTCTTTAAAAGCCTCAAAACTAAATGCATTTATATCATAAAGTACATTTGTAAAAAGTTTATACTTTTTTTATAAAATTACGATATAATATATATAGCTTGACAAAAGCTTTGAAAAGAGCTATACTTTAGTTAAAGGAGGAGAAAGCTATGAATAGGTTTCTTACAATGCTGGCGCCAGCCATAGGACTGGGGTTCATGCTTTATGCCGCAAGCGCACACGGAAATGAAGGCGCAGGTGTGTACGCAAATCCTGAACCAGACACCTGTAACGACGGTGCTTATTGGATTACTTGTATCGATATCAACAAGATTAAAGCTCTTGGTAAAGAAGAGCACAAACCGGCCCCTCCACCACCTCCACCTCCCCCACCACCTCCACCTCCCCCACCACCTCCACCTCCCCCACCACCACAAACTCCACCTCCACCACCTCCGCCGCCGGTAAGTAAACCCATAGTAAAACCGCATGCTATGTATGGTTATTATAGGGTAAAACCATGCGATACCCTTTCCACTATAGCACAAAGGATTTACGGTACTCAAGTATACTGGCCATCTATATATGACTTAAACAGAAGGGCTATAGGTAGAGACCCATGGATACTAAGAGTTGGTATGAGATTGAGATACTTGGTACACCTTACACCTGCTGAAAAGGCTAGAGCAAGACGTGAATTTAATTACTGGACCCTCAAGTATAAAGACAGAAAACGCAATCCTCTTTGTATATTGAACGGTAAACCAGTAGATGTAAAATCTCACGCTCACCATGCTAAAAAGGCAGCAGCCAAGATGGCTAAAAAGGCCCATAAAAAAGCAGCTAAGAAGAAATAATTGTTAAATTTTATAGAGTCTATAGCCGGATGTAGTGGCCGGCTATAGATTTTTATATTGTTAATGGTTATATTATGATATATATAACGGATGAAGAAATAGATAAGTTTATAAAAGATGATGTGCCATATTGGGATATAACTACAGAACTTCTAGACATAAGGTCTAACGCTACGCTTACAATATCAAATAGGGAAAATGAATGTATCCTTTGCGGTACGGAAGAAGCTGTAAGGATAGCCAAGAAACTAGATTTAGATATAAAGGATTTTAAACCGTCTGGTACTGTTTTAAAGCCTAACGAATCATTTTTTGAAGCTTATGGATATGCAAAAAGCGTGCATAAGGCTTGGAGGCTTTGTTTAAATATATTGGAATATATGTCTGGTATAGCTACAAAAACATATGAAATGGTAAGAAAGGCAAAAAGCGTAAATGGCAATATAGAGATAGCCACCACTAGGAAAACGATAGGTTTTAATAAAAGCCTAACTATCAAGTCTATAATTACCGGCGGAGCAATACCTCATAGGCTAGGACTTTCTGAGAGCATATTAATTTTTGATCAGCATAAAATATTTTTTAAAAATCATGAAGAGCTTTTAAGAGCTGTTAAAAACCTAAAACATAGAGCTAAAGAGCATAAAGTATGTATAGAAGTATCTTCTTTAGAAGAAGCCACAACGTTTATAGATGTGGCTGATATGATACAGTTTGATAAGATTGATGTCAAGCTTTTAGAAAAAGCGGTAAAGCATTTAAAAGCCATAAAGCCAGACTTGATTGTTTTAGCTGCTGGTGGGATAAATATATCGAATATAGAGCACTACGCTGCTACTGGTGCAGATATATTGGTAACCTCTAGTTTATACCAATCGCCTATGATGGATTTTAAAGCAGAAATAAAGCCTTTATAGATTTTTATAATATAAATTGTTATATTTTATCATATATATTGCTATTGACATTTTTTATATATCGTAATATACTAAAGTATATTACGGTTTAGGTATACTAACTTTTTTAGATATACTAACTAGAGAAGGAGTGACTATGGTAAAGTTAGCTTGTGCCCCAAATTTAGAAGGTATTATTGATAAGATAATAGACAGAGTAAATATTGCTAAATCTATTACAATAGGTGATAACTGCCTAGTATACAAGCAATCACTAATTAATTTATATGAAAAGCCTTATGATATTTTCTTATCGGCAGATGTAGAGTCAGCTAAAGAATTAGAAGAGCTTGGTATAGGTAGTGAGTTAAGAGTATATGCTAGAGGAAGACTTTGTTTATTTGCTTTTGATAAAAAACCATCTGAAGAAGATATAAAGAAAGTAGATGTTATAGCAATGCCAGATCCAAGCATTGCCCCTTATGGGAGAGCTGCGTATGAGTTTTTGCAAAATATAAATTTATACAACAAAGACAAACTCATGTTTGGCAAAAACCCAAAGGAAGTTTTAGAAATACATAAAACTCAAAAATCAAGCATTGCTTTTTTGCCGTTGTCTTTTGTGCTAGCCAATTTAAAATCAAAAAACTATCTTGAATTGAGCACATCTTATTATAAGCCTATAGAACAAGCTGGGGTAATTATAAACAAAACCAAAGAAGCTATTTTGCTGTTTGATTTTATAACGTATAGCGAAGAGGCAAAAAATATTTTTAAGGAGTATGGATTATGAAATTAAGCAAGGTTTCCCTAATTTTGGTACCGTTTTTTATAACCGCTTGTTCTCAAAAATCAAATGTATCATCTTCTGGCAATCAATATAATAGAGAGAACAAGACTCCAAAGTATGCGGTTTTATTTCCTATGGCTTTGCCCTTTTGTTTCATGCTAAAAGCCCAAAATAGAATAGTAGGATATCCCGGCATGAATAGAAAAGCTGTACCGTTTTTTGCTGGCAACCTCATATTGAAAGAAGACCCAGATTTTATAGATAAAACTATAGACATAGGAAATCCTCATATTACAAATTTGGAAGTTATAAAAAGTTTGAATCCATCTTTAGTAATAACTGCACCTTTTGGTATTTACAATGAAAAGTTAAACAACATGGGTATTAAAACATTTCCCTTTTGTGGGCAATTTTGTGGTGTAAAATCCCTATTGAGCGACGTAAATGAGCTTGGAAAACTTTTAAATCATCAAAAAGATGCAAAGGAAATAGAAGATTTTTACAAACAAGATATCGATTATGCAAAGCTACATCTTCAAAATATAAAGAGAAAGCCAAAGGTGCTATATCTAACCCAAGAGGGACCAAGCGGTAAGTCTTTAACTGCTGGTGGTGGATTTACAAAACTAGATTCAGAGCTTATAAGTATGGCAGGTGGAGTTGACGTAGCAAAGGATGTAAAGGGTATGTTTGGTCAAATATCTACAGAAGATATGATAAAATGGAATCCTGATTTTATTTTTATAGGAGCTGGCGGTAATGTAAACTCAATATATAAAAACAAAGCTCTTTCTCATGTAAGCGCCGTAGTTAATAAAAGAGTATATGTGGTTCCATCTTTTTGTTCTTCAGAGAAATCTGTTTATTCAAATTGGTATTCTTCTGAGCAGTTTCCGCTTGGTCTTATTTGGACAGCTTACATATTGCATCCTACTCATTTTCAACATTTTAAAAGCTATATACAAAAAGAAGAGGCAAAATATCTACATACATTTTGGAATATAAACTCAATGAAAGTGTGCAATTTGACTTTCAAATAGGAGGTAAATATGAAAAAGCTAGCTCTTGTAATGGCTTTGTTCTCTTTGTCTGGTTTTGCAGAAAAAGTTTATGAGCTTCCACCTTTGAAGGTTAGCTCTTCTGGTAAGTTTTACGAGGTTCTAAGCCAAAAGCAAAAAATATTAAACTTTTTTGTAAACCAAAAACAGCAAATGCTCTCAACGTCTCAAAGTTTTGTGGTGTCAAATAAAAGTTTTAAAGCCATCAGTCCCTTAAATTTTGACGCTTTTGATATGGTTAAGATACTTCCATCTATAAACGTAGAAGGACCAGATTACATAGGAACAGATGAGATTGTAAGAATAAGAGGGCTAAATGTTACCCATGCTGGTAATGTAGAGATAGAAGATGCCCCTATGCCAAACGGTCCAGGAGCCGGTGCTTCTGTGTCTATTTTTAATCCACAAGATATATCTAAAATAACTACATACCTTGGTGCTATACCGCCAGACCAGGGTTTTAACGTGTTTGGAGATTTTCCTGGAATATTGGATTTGCATATATTAAAACCAAGCAATACATTCTCTACCAATATAAAAGAGTATTTTGGTACGCACGATCTTACAAATACATATTTTAGAGTAGATTCTGGAAATATAGAAAATAGATTTAAGTTTTTTATATCTGGGTCTTATCTTTATTCTCACAAATGGAAAGGGCCTGGCGAAATAAGAAGGGGTAATCTTACCTTTGATGGGGATTTAAAAATAGGCGATGCTCTTACTATAAATCTTTTAACTGGCTACACAAAAAACAAACATAACAACTATTTTCAATATACGTTTACCCAGCTTCAGCAATATGGTTATGATTACGATTATAATGAAGACCCTAAGTCTTCTTTTTATTACAACTATAATTTAGAAGATGTTAGATACTATTATATGTTGCCAACTTTCACTATCAAACCTGATAATTATCAAAAGCTTATATTTAAACCTTATTGGTGGTCCATAAAAGGTTATAACGAATACGGTATGATGCAAGGACCTATAAAGAATCCTCAACCTGTGGTTCAACTTTTTTCTTTGGATAGCAAAAGGTATGGATTTATTACAAAATATGTGTATAGTTTTGATAAAAGCAAAAAACTTATACTTGGCTATTGGTACGATAGACAACAAATGCCTGGTCCTCCTTATTCTATAGCAGTATTTAATCCAAGCTCTGGCAATTTAGTGTTTATGAAATATCCTATAAAAGCACTTCACAATTACCATACTACCAATGAACCATTTTTGGCTTTTAAATGGAATATAGAAAACACGCGTTTTGAGACCGGGTTTAAATGGTTAAACTATAAATCTATGGCTATAGCTGGCCAAAATCAAAATGAGCAGGCTTCAAGCGTTGTGTTTAACAAGCCTCTTCCTTATATAGGTGTGAACCATTCTTTTGGTAAAAATCTTAACTTATTTGCAAACTACGGTGAAACCTATGCAGGAGCCAACGTAAACCTATGGCCTTTTTACGCTTCAAACGAGCTATTTTTTACTCAACACAACATAAACCTTCAATATCTTTGGGATAGATTTTTTAATCTTACTACAGCAGATAACGTAGATTTAGGATTAAAATATCAAAAAGATAATTTTTATATAAGCCCTACAATTTTTTATAGCTTTTTGCATCACTACGGTGCTTTTGTGCCTCTAAGCACTCCAAATGGGCTAGCATACCTTCCAGCAAATATAGCAAATGCCAAGTCCTATGGAGCGGAAATCTTAACCGCTTATGCTTTTACGAATCACTTTTCTACATTTTTAAGCTATTCTTATAACAAATTTTACTATACGTCAAATGTAAGTGTAAACTTACCAGGCATAGTATCTCAAAATTATAATATTGCTGGAAATCAAGCCCCAGATACCCCTAAAAATATGGTGAAAGTAGGTATGCTATATAAGTATAAAAATCTATCCATAGTTCCAAGCGTTTATTATGTTGGTAGAAGATGGGGAGATTCTACGCATACTCAGGAGGTATCCCCTTATATAATTGCCAATTTAACATTGGATTACAAGAAAGCATTGGCTGGACATAATTTAGATTTGTCTTTGAGTCTTTTAAACCTATTTAACAAACACTACATATCCACCGTATGGTCTCCAAACTCAAACCAAGCTACGCTAAGCCAACCAACCTACCAAGTGGGAGCTCCTTTTACGCTTATAGGAAGTATAGGCTATGAGTTTTGAGCATAAAAATGATGATATGGTTTATATAGCAGAAAACATATTTAGAGATATATATCCTGTGATAGCGGCGCAGATTGTACAAAAAACTGGCGTATCGAAAGGTAAGGTTTTAGATATAGGCACAGGTTCTGGAGCTCTAGCAAGGGCTCTTTATGAACTTGGGGATTTTGAGATAGTGGCTATAGACTCAAAAATAGATATGTGCGACGCTGCAAGAGATTATATTTTAGTAGAAAATAAGCCTATAAAAGTATTAAATGCTTTTGTAGAATGCATGCCTTTTGACGATAGCTCTTTTGATCTTATAATAAGTAGAGGTTCTGTGTTTTTCTGGAAAGATAAGGTAGCATCTTTTAAAGAGATATATAGAGTATTAAAGGAAGGTGGTATAACTTACATAGGTGGTGGATTTGGTACAAAAGAACTTGCTAGTGAAATTTCAAAGATAATGGAATCTAAATATCCTGAATGGAAGTTTTATGTAAAAAAGCGCATGGAGTCTGTGCCTGGCATATTAAACGATTTGGCTACGTTGGGCCTTCCTTTTGAACTTATAGATAACGAAACTGGTATATGGATTATGATTAGAAAATGAGGTTAAAAATTTTTTATCTTTTTGTTCTTCTTGTATTTTCCTTTTGTTTATCAATTTTTGTTGGTCCTATAAAAGTTCCTTTTGATTTTTGGCTTTTGAAGAATAAAGGCTATTATGAAACTATAGTGTATGATATAAGATTGCCACGTATAATATTATCTTGTATAGTTGGTGGAAGTATGAGTTTGGCGGGAGTTGTTTATCAAAGCGTATTTAAAAATCCGTTGGCTTCCCCAGACATCTTGGGTACTGCTTTTGGATGTGCTTTTGGAGCAGCTATAGGCATATTGCTTTCAGGTAATACGCTTTTTATACAATCTTTAAGCTTTATCTTAGGTATCATATCCACTGTTATAGTATTTTACATAGCTCAAAGAGATAATATACTAAGCTTGGTTGTGTCTGGGATTATAGTGGGTTCTTTTTTCTCTTCTTTGCTTGGATTGGCGAAATACTTTGCTGACCCGGACAACAAGCTTCCAGCTATAACTTTTTGGCTTATGGGTAGTTTTTCGGATGTTGGCTATAAAGATGTGTTGATTGGCCTAATTTGCTTTATACCTATAATGATGATATATAGTAAAAGATGGTTTTTAAATATAGCCAGCTTAGAAGATGAAGAGGCGATGGCTCTTGGTTTTGATATTCATAAGTTTAGAATGCTTATGGTAGGGCTAGCTACATTGCTTGTATCTATAAGTATAGCTTTGGTAGGTATCATTGGGTGGGTAGGGCTTGTGGTACCCCATATTACAAGAATGATAGTAGGTTATGACAATAGATATGTATCGGTAGCAAGCATATTGATAGGAGCAATATTTGTGCTTATATGCGATGATATAGCTAGAAGCTTAACCACTGGAGAAATACCCATAGGTATAATCACATCGTTCATAAGTGCACCGTTGTTTGGGTTTTTGTATAAAACGAACTATGCTAAAAGTAAATAATATAACTTACAAGGCAAACAATAAGCAAATTTTAAAAGGTATAGATTTAGAATTTAACAGTGGATTTGTTTACTCTATTTTAGGACCAAATGGTGCTGGTAAAAGCACCCTTCTTAAAAGTTTAGTAAAGCTAATAAAGCCAGATTTTGGAGATATCTTTGTGGCTGATAAAAGCCTAAAAACTATAAAACAAGAGGAAATATCTAAATATTTGGCTTTTCTAGGGCAAGAACACTCTTCTAAATATTCGTTAAAAGTGTTAGATGTAGTAGTTATGGGTATGCTTTCTAATATAAACTCTGTACCTTCTTCAAAGCATTATGAAAAAGCAAACGTTGTAATAGAGATGCTTGGGCTTAAGGATTTAGCCTATGAGGATTTTGACAAGCTAAGCGGCGGAGAGAAAAAGCTTATACTGATAGCGAGGGCTCTAGTGCAAAATCCACCGGTGTTAATATTGGATGAGCCTACGAATCATCTTGATTTTAGAAATAAACATCATATTCTAAGATTTATAGTGAATTTCACAAAGTCAAACAATGTTATATGTATAATGACTCTCCATGAGCTAGAGATGGCGTTTTATTACAGTGATTTTGTTATCCTTATGAAAGATGGTAAGATAGTAGCTTTTAAAGATAAGTATAGTGTATTTAAAGAATACGATATATCAAAATTATATGATTTGGACATAGATATTAAAATAGAAGAAGATTTTATATGTGTTAAGCCTCAAAAAGTATAAGTTTTTAAGAGTTAAGTTTTTGGATATATCTCGTCTAAAATGTCTAAACCACAGCGAAGGTTGTATAACCAGTTTAAAAATTTGTTTACGTTTTCCCCTTTGAATATTTTCCCATGTTGAGGTGCTATCATATTTATGTTTCTTTTTCTTATTTCTTCAACCCATTTTCTACAAACTATATTGCTTTGCATATATCTTTTGTGAAAGGATTCCATTTTTGCTAAATGTTCGTTAAAATCTTCTACAAATATATCCTCTTCTTCGTTTGTTACAATAGAAGCTCCTATATCACCGCTAAATAAAATACCTGATTTCTTATCGTAAAGAGAAAAATTTCCTACACTATGAAGAAAATGTGCTGGGATAAACTCAATTTCGTTACCGCTAGGCAATGTTATACTCATACCATGGTCTGGAATTTCCTTTATTTTTGTCATATCTTTTATGCCAAAGTGAGATATAAATCTTTTCCATAATTTTGATACATAAACATCAGCTTTTGTATTTGCCATAAGCATTGTGACGCCTGAAGCTACATCAGGGTCTTGATGAGAGTAAAATATAACTTTTATATCTTCTGGGCTGACATAATCAAGGATTGAATCATAAACTTGAAAAAACGAATATATGCTACCTGGGTCTATTAAAACGGCATAACCCTTTTCTACAACCATATACTCGTTGGTCCATATATAATCTCCGCTAAGTCTCATACCTTTTAACAATATAAACTTATGGGCTCCATCGTCATATAAATTCATAATACCCCCTTATTTTTTATTATATCATGTAAACTTATTTTTGTAAATATATACACCTCCACCTTCTTCTATATGCACCATTACCTTATCACCTACCTTTAGTCCCCATTCTGTTACCATTTTCTTTGGTATTACAGCAGAAAGTTCCAAATTTTTAAACTTTACCATTATAGAAGCTCTAAACTCACCAACATCCAAATCCGTTATGACGCCTTTAAACAGAGTATATTTCGTTACAGGCTTCAAGCTCATGTTCCAAACACCCCACTATTTTACCGTGTTCTAAAAAGTTAACAACATACACTACTTGGGTTTGTAAAAATCTTCCTATATCTATTACTATTCCTTCTGCTCCTTTTGGTAGAAGAAGCTCGCCCCAGGGTAAACCTGGAAACGTGCCGTCGTTTCTTATTTTCCTCTTTGTTCTCACTATATCTCCTACTTTAAACTTTGGCTCTATCATTTAAACCAACCTCAAAAACGACGTTAGGCTTCACAACATCTTGGTGGACTTTAAATAGTCTTTCTTTAAATGGGCTATCAGAGCTTTGAAAATCAGAGTAGGCTTTTATAAGAAAGTCCCGCATTTTTTGATAGGCTTCTTCTTCAGAAGTTACCGATAGAGTGTCTATGTAAACCCTAAACTTTTGCAAGATATGTAGTCTAAAAGGTTTTAATATGTGTTCTTCATAGGGTATTTTAAAGTAATCAAAAAATTCTTCTGCACTGCTTAGCTTTTTTATATCTTCAAACAAACTCATATACTCACCTCCTTTAACTTGGTAATGCATAGGTCTATAGGGCATATAGCTACACATTGCGGTTCGTCGTAAAAGCCTTCACATTCAACGCATACCTTAGGGTCTATAAAGAACACCTCATCGTGGTCGTGGTATATCGCTTTAGTAGGGCACAGATCCTCACAAGCATAACAAGATACACAAGCGTTTATATCTATAGAGTAAGCCATACATCATACCTCCACTTTTTCGCCCATCTTTTCAAGAACATATTCTTTGTAATATTTAGCTAAGGCTTCATCTATCGTAAGAAATGCATATTCATCAACGCAATCTATGTTTTTCTCTTTTAAAACATCCCTTGGTTCAAATCCTATTTTAGCGGCTATTATAGCTTTACAATCTGAGAGTTTTGATATGGTGTCTTCTAGGATGTTCTCACCTTCTAAACATGATATAGAACCATGACAATAAGGTGTTACCTTTCTATGGTGTATAAACTTAGCGCCGCTAGCGCTTACTTCGTATATTAAAAATTCGTTGGCTGTTCCAAAGTGTTCGTTTACCGTCATTTGACCTTTTGAGGCTACAGCTACCAATACTTTAGGGCTATTATCTTCTTTTGCACTGTAAAGCAGCTCTCTAGCTTTATGTAACTTTTCTCTTTCTTTTTCTATCTCTTCATGTACTTGTTTACGCCAATTTGGGTCATAGTTTATATTTAGCTTATCTAACTTATCCTTCGTAAACTCTTGCCCTCTATCTTCTCCTAAAAGCCCTACCGCATCAGCTCTACATTGTCTACAGTGCCTCATGAGATTCATATCGCCTTCACACTTTTCTTGGATTTCTTTCAACACTTGAGGAGAAGGAGATTTTATACCTGCTTTTTGGAAAGCTGTTCCATCACCTTCTACGTACGGCATTATGTTGTGTAGAAATGCTCCCATTGACTTTACTTTTTTGCTAAGGTCTAAAATCTCATCACCATTTATTTCTGGGACAAAAACGGTATTTACTTTGACTAGAATACCATTTTCTACACAGGCTTGTAGACCTTCGTATTGTTTTTCTAGCAATATAGCTGCCGCTTCTTCGCCTTTGTATCTTTTGTGATTATAAAAAACCCAAGGATATATTCTTGATGCCGTATCAACGCTTACAGCGTTTATAGTGACAGTAACATGGTCTACATCAAGCTCTTTTATTTTATCTACGTATTTATCCAATACAAGACCGTTGGTAGAAAGGCATAGTTTTATGTCTGGAGCCTTTTCTTTTATAAGCTCAAAAGTCTTAAATGTTCTTTCTGGATTTGCCAATGGGTCTCCAGGTCCTGCTATACCTACTACGGATAGCTGAGGTATTTCCATAGCCACGGCCAAGACCTTTTTAGCTGCCTCTTCTGGTGTAAGAAGCTCGCTTACAACACCGGGTCTTGATTCATTTGCACAATCGTATTTTCTATTACAATAATTGCACTGTATATTGCAAGCCGGTGCTACGGCAACGTGCATCCTAGCGTAAAAATGATGTGCCTCTTGAGAGTAGCAAGGATGATTTTTGACCTTTTCCTTTATGTGATCCGGAAGAAAATCCTCCGTGTTTGAACCTATTCCACAAGCTTTAGAATTGCAACCCATGATATTAACCTCCTTTCATATTTTACTGTAGCAATTACGATGCCATATTTTATTATTCAAATTGTGCTTGATAATCAATAGTAATTTAGATTTGTTATAAAGTATACAAGCTTTTGACAATTGTTATAGTTATAACAAATTTGTAATGTTTTTTACATTAGGCTAAGAGAATACTCTTCAAATTCTTCTTTCGATAAAAGTCTTTGGTCTTCCACAGAAAATACAAAGTCAGATAGTTTGAATATGTCACCCAAATCGTGGGCTACAAAAATTGTGTAAAATTTGTAAGTATTAGCAAATTCTATTATTTTATCCTGTATAAAATGTTTTGTCTTTCTATCCAAAGCTGAAAACGGTTCGTCCATTAAAAGTACTTTTGGAACTCTAGCGATGGCTCTTGCTATTGCCACTCTTTGGCGCTCACCGCCGGAGATTTTGTTTGGGTACTTGTCTTTTAGATGTTCTATGTTAAAAGCTTTTAAAATCTCTAAAGCTTTTTCTTTTGAAGAGGCATAAGCGATATTGTCAATTACTTTCATGTTTGGAAACAATGCAAAGTCTTGAAATACAAAACCCACAGAGCGCTTTTGAGGTGGCAATGATATCTTTTCATCAAGCCATACTTCGTTATCTACTACAATCTTACCTTTAGCCTTCTCTAGACCGGCTATCGCTCTTAAAGTGGTAGTTTTGCCAATACCAGAAGGTCCTAATATTCCAAGTATTTGGCTTTTAGAAAGATTGATTTCAAATTTAAAAAGCCTAGTCTCAATACTTATGTGCATCATCTTTCTTGAAGCCTTTTTAAAATTTGTAAAAATATAAGAGTGCTCATCGCTATGCCAAAAAGTATCAGCGCCGTAATATTTGCATCTTTATAATTTAGCTCTTGTACATAATCAAATATGGCTATAGAAGCGGTTCTGGTTTTATCTGGTATATCACCACCTACCATAAGCACTACGCCAAACTCTCCTATTGTATGTGAAAAAACCAGTACCAGTGAGCTTATTATAGAGTATTTAGAATTTGGTATTATCACTTTTAAAAGCGTATAAAACTTTGATTTTCCAAGCGTGTAAGAAGCTTCTGTAATGGATTTTGGTACAGACCTAAACCCAGATAACACTGGAGAAACGGCAAAAGGCATGCTGTATATGATAGAACCAAAAAGAAGCCCTTTGAAGTTAAATACAAGCTTTATACCAAAATGATTTAAAAATTGTCCTATGGGACTTCCAAGCCCAAATATGTATATTATGTAAAACCCTAGTACAGTTGGTGGTAGTACCAATGGGCTCATGATAAAAGGCTCTACAATATCTGCTATTATGCTTTTACTAAAAGCTAAAAAATAGGCTATAAAAATACCTACTACACCAAGGATTAGCGTAGTAGATATGGCTAGCTCAAAACTTATTAAAAAAACTTTGTAATCCATTTATTTTGGTATGCCGTATCCAAAGGATTTCCATATGGCTACAGCTTCCGGAGAATATAAGAAGTTAAAAAATCTAAAAGCAGCATTTTTATCTTTCGTTGCTTTTATTACAGCAGCCCCTTGTACAATGGGTTTATAACAACTTTGAGGTATGAGATAAATTTTTCCTTTTCCTTTTAACTGAGGAGTTAAAAGAAGTGAATAAGACACAAGCCCCACATCGGCATTTTTAGAGGCTACGTATTGAGCGGTTTGTATTATGTTTTCACCAAAGACTATTTTATTTTTAACATCGTTATATATATGATAACAATGGAGCGTTGATATGCCAGCGATGCCGTAAGGAGCTACTCTTGGGTTTGCTATGGCTATTTTTTTTGCTTTTAAAAGGGCAAGCTTAGGATTGTTTACATTTATGTTTGACTCTACGGTGAAAAGAGCTAGTTTACCTATGGCGTAAGGTCTTGGTTTGTAAGATAAACCTTGTTTATAAAGAAGCTCTGGATAATGGGTATCCGCAGACATAAATACATCTATAGGATAACCTGCCCTTATCTGATTGTAAAAATTACCAGAAGCCCCGTATATAAATTTTAGCTTGTCTTGAGGGTACTCTTTCTCATAAAGGGCTGTCAAATCTTGTAACACAAACCTAAGGTCTGCTGCAGCCGCCACTGTAATTGTGGCGCCAAAAACTATTTTGCTTGCCAAAAGCCCAAAAACAATAAACTTTTTCATAAATAACCTCCTAAATTACATAAATCATAACGTTTGAAGCTTTTATTATGACATAAACTTCTGAACCTTCTTTTATACCAAGCTCTTTTAGTGATTCTGTAGTTATTACGGAGCTAATGGTAAGCTCTGAGCCTATATCCACTTTTACCATGCTGTTTACATCTGACTCTACAATGTGCTTTACCGTTCCCTTTAGTATGTTTCTCACACTCAATGGATATAGTTTTTCTACATCCTCCCCCACCCCCAAAATAACATCAGAGGACTTTATAATAGCCACTACATCCTTGCCAGGTTTTAAATCTAAAGCGTCTGCCGCTTCTGTGGTGATTACAGATTTTACCGTAGCACCGTTTCTTATTGAAATTGTGACTTCAGAGACCGCCTGACCTCTCTCGACAGAGCTTACTTTTCCAAGCAACTGATTTCTTGCAGACAACTTCATATCTAACCTCCTTATAAAGTATAGACTTTCTAATTCTTCTTCTTTTAAAAGCTCCAAAAATTTTTGGTACTCTTCTTGTATACGTTCATAGTTTCTTAAAAGCTTTTTACCATATGGTGTAAGTATAGTTTGTCCACCGTCTTTACCACCAGTTTTTGTATAAACGATAGGCTCTTCCGCTAAATTGTTCATAGCCTGTATATGGTCCCAAGCTGCTTTATAGCTCATCTTCATTTCTTTAGCAGCTTTTGATATAGAGCCGTATCTATCTATAAGCTTTAAGAGCTTATAACGACCCTCTCCAAAAAATCCTTCACCGTTTTTGTTTATAAAGATATCACCCTTAATCTCTATCATAGCAATATTATATTAAAATACTGTCCTCAAAGCCAACGTATAATCCCAGAAAGATTTTAGAGAATCTTTGCCATTTGCC
>NZ_BAAHXP010000013.1:0-47470 GCF_054656715.1 Hydrogenobaculum acidophilum | reverse complement strand
GGATATTGTTGGAGTTTTATATTTTCTAGAAATATACTTCTTATTTCTCTCATTATCTCTTTTGTTTTGTTAAAAGTATCTTCTCCAAAATCAATATAACTTAAGGTGGATGATGAGCCTTCTCTTTTTAGTCTTATAGAAGTTTCTAGTCCTCTAAGATATAGATATAACTCTTTCAATCTTTTGAAAAAAGGGTATTTAGCTTCTAAAGTTTCCATGGCTTTTAACATGGAAGGCTCTCTTAGCTTTTCTTTTAGAGTATAAAGCTGTGTTATAAATTCAGCATCCATCATAGAGCCTGCGCCAAGCTTTATATTTATTTTATCTTTTGAATATTTTAGGTTTTTTTCTATTTCCATTTTCATATTTAGTGTCTCTTGGGCTTCTTTTTCTGTTATGTCTTTTCCAAACAGAAAATTATTTGCTAAGCTTTCAAATCTTTCTTTTAGTTCATTATCTCCTGTTATGATCCTATATCTAGTCCAGCTTAGACGCTCCCAAAATCTAGCTTCGTTTTCAAAGTAATTTTTATAAAAATCTAACGTGGGATTTAACTCTCCTTTTTGCCCCATAGGTCTTAACCTGAAATCCACCGCATAAAGATATCCTTCTTTTGTATGGGATGTTAAAAATTTTATAAAGCTCTGGATATATTGAACAGATTCTACCTTGCTTTGGTTGTTGTTTGCAACAAAGCATAAATCTAAATCAGAATTTATATTTAACTCTTTAGAACCAAATTTACCAAGAGCTATCACAAGTGCTTCTTTTTTAAGTTCGAAGCTATCCTCTATTACCACTTCCGCTAAGTTTGACAAGCTTTCAAAAAGCCCTAAAAGGTTTTTGGATTTTGTTATATAGTTTAATATTATTCTTATTTCCCATATTCTTTTGAAGCGTCTAAAGATATTTAACTTGTCTAAATCAAGGGCTCTATAATTTTCTAAGTCTCTTTTTATCTCTTCTTTCGTAGGAAAATCTTGGTAAAGTGTTAAGATATCTTCTACAGTGTCTGGGTATCTTGATATTTCTGTGGATATCGTGTTTGATGCTTCAAAAATATCTAAAAGGGATTCAAATATACTCTCCTTTTCAAATATTATACGCTTTCCAGTTTTACTCATTATAAATTTTTCTAGGTTTCTCAGTATCATCTCTGGTTCTTTAGAAACGTTTATTTTTTTCAAAAGAACTGGTAAGTACTCTAAAAACTTTTGACGTTCTTTTTCTGATAAATATATGCCTTCTTTCCCTTGAAATATGCCAAGTATTGTGCTGAAAAACATTTTAGGGTTTTTTATAGTTGGTACACAATGAGAAAATGCATCTATGTCTTCTATTATAATAGCTTCTTGGCAAGGACTTAGCGTCTGTTTTTTCCTATTCTTTGGAAGTAGGTTGTAGAAAATATCTTTTACTCTCTCTTTGTGTAAATCCAATGTTTTGTTAAATTCTTCTTTTGAAAAGCCCATAAAAAACGCAAATTTATCTATATCTTGTTCTTTCAAAGTGTGATCTTGGACGCAATTTTTTATCTGTATAAGATGCTCTAATCTTCTTAAAAAAGTGTATGCTTCTTTTAATGCTTTGCTTTCTTCTTCTGATAGAATACCGTTTTGTTCTAATTTCATTATGAGCCTATAAGTATTCCCGTCTCTTAAAAGAGGCTTTTTACCTCCAAGAAGAAGAGCCATTGCCTGAAGACTAAACTCTACTTCTCTTATACCACCTTCGCCGGTTTTGACGTTGTAGCCTTTTGATAGGGTTTTTCTTTTTTGTTCTAGTTCTATTTTTTCTTTCATCAAAGCTATATTATCTAAATCTCTTTGGTCTATGGATTTTTTAAATACAAAAGGTACTATTATATTTTTGTAAAAGCTAGAAAAAAGATGTGAGTCATCATAAATTGCTCTTGCTCTTATGAGAGCCATCCTTTCCCAAAATCTACCGTACATTTCATAATAGTCTTCTGCTGCTTCTATACTCATTACTATAGGACCAGATTTTCCAAAAGGCCTTAAGTCTGCATCGGTAATATATATTTCCCCTTCCCTTGTGTTGGTATTTATGCTTTTCATAAATTTTTTGCAAACTTCATCATAATATTGATTGTCATCTTTTGAAAAAAACATAACATCTATATCAGAGTAGAAGTTAAGCTCATTAGAACCAAGTTTACCCATTCCTATTACAAGAAGACTCTTTGCGTTATCTTCAGATATGTACTTTATAAGGCTTTCTATAATGGCGTCCGCTAAAGCCGAGTATTCTAAGAGTATATCTTCTAACTCTTCTGTGCCTAATATATCCTTTGCCACAAGTCTCATCAACTCTCTTCTTCTATAAAAAGCTAAAAATTCTTCAAAGTTCATAGAAGAAGAGGGATATAGTTCTTCTATCTCCTTCAGATAGCTATCTTTTGATTTTATCTTGTACCAAAGCTCTGGTATCGTCTCTTCAAATACGGTTGGGTGTTTTAGGATAAATTTTTTTATACAACTAGAGCGCTCGCCCAATTCTAAAAGCAACAAAAATCTCCTTGGATTGAGATAGGATATCAAACTATCTTTGTGGGGATGAGCTTCTAAAAGGGCTTCAAAAAACTCCAACGCGTCTTCCTTATTGTAAACTTTATCCTCTATAAAATCTATGTAAGTTTTATCTATCATCTAAAATCCTTAAAAGAAAATCTGGTATTTTTATAAGCTTGCCGTCTTTTACTATACAGTGTTTTGTATCTCCAATAGCACAAAGCTTATCATCTACATATACTTTATAATCAAAATAAAGACTAAACTCGTTTTTAATGCCAATTGTTGTATCTATGGTAAAAACATCTTGATAAACTATAGGGTGTTTTATTCTTATATATGCTTCTACCAAAACTACAAAAAAACCTTCGTTGTGCATTTGATAGTAAGGAAGTCCTAAATGTTCCAAAAGATACCCTCTAGCTTCTTCAAAATATCTAAAATAGTTAGAATGGTGCACTACTCCCTGGGCATCAGTTTCATAAAAATTTACTTTTCTTTGGTAGGTTGTTTTTCTTTCAAGCATTGTTCACACAGTCCAAATATTTCTAGCCTATGATAAGTGGGTAAGAAATTGTGTTTTATGCATATCTCTTCTTGCAAATTTTCTATGTCTTCATTAAAGAATTCTATAATTCGCCCGCAAGATATACATATAAGATGGTCGTGATGTCCTTCTTGAGTGTAAAATTCATATATGGTTTTGTTGTTTTGTTTTATTATCTCTTTTATAATACCAAAGTCTATCAAAAGTTTTACAGTCCTATATATGGTCGCTCTCGATGCTAATTTTTGAGTGTTTTGGATGTAGTTTACAAGCTCTTCTATTTCAAAGTGTTTTTTATAATTGGCTATCACATCTATCAAGTCCAACCTGTTCTTTGTGATTTTATAATTGTGTTTTTTGAGAAAAGCCCTAAACTCTTCTTTCAATTTATCTATATTCATTATTAATAATATACCTAATGTATGTTAAAAATGCAACAAAAACTATCAACTATGTAAGACTAACAAAAATCATGATAAGAACATGTATGGTGAGAACTATTTCTACTCTTATATAGTATTTGTAAGATATATTAAAATCCTTTTTATTTAATATATGAAGCTAAATCAGCTTAGCTAAAGACCTAATGGGTGTTATCTTTGGATTTATGTTGGTACCTATAACATTTGTCAAGGTAAGTATATTTGTTTTATGCTGTGGTACATGAGCTATTGTTTTATGGTTTTAATATTTATATAGTATAAATATCGTCAGTTTTTATAACCTCTTTGTTTTTTTTGCCTATTATATTTTTAAGCTCTTTGGAGTCATATTGAACTTTGCCTTTCCCTACCATAATGTTTTGTTCATCTACTATACTCACTATGTCGCCTTTTTTAAATATACCGTCATAGCCTATTATTCCTATTGCAAGAAGAGCTTTCCTGTTTGATATAGCTTTTTTAGCTCCCTCATCTACATAGATTATTCCTTTTGGGTATTGGGCAAGCTTAACAATGTCTTTGGGTTTTATTTTTGGGTTTTTAAAAGCTTGTACTTTAGTGCCCA
Organism: Hydrogenobaculum acidophilum; assembly: GCF_054656715.1. Classification (NCBI taxonomy): domain Bacteria; kingdom Pseudomonadati; phylum Aquificota; class Aquificia; order Aquificales; family Aquificaceae; genus Hydrogenobaculum; species Hydrogenobaculum acidophilum. The sequence continues at coordinate 43,384 of NZ_BAAHXP010000013.1, read as the reverse complement.
AAGCTCTATCGTTGTATATATCTATCAACCTCTGGTTTTTAGAGGTAATAAAAACCTCTACGCCAAGCTTTGAAGCCATCATAGAAGCTTGAAGTTTGCTAAGCATTCCACCGCTACCGAAGGTGCTTTTGGTGGGATTCACCTGTCTGAAAGCTTCATCAAAATCCTCTATTTTTGTTATAAGAGTTTTACCATCTTTTGTGTATAAACCACCAGCTGTAGAAAATATAATAAGTTTTGTGGCTTTTGATATATAAGATACGTACACGCTTAAAAAGTCGTTGTCTCCAAAGATAAGTTCTTCTGTAGCTATGGCGTCGTTTTCATTGATGATGGGTATAATATTGTATTCTAATAAACCTTCTATGGTTCTTTGAGCGTTTGAAAACATGTTTTGGTTTGTAAAAACGTCTGAAGTGATAAGTATTTGGCTTATAGTAAGGTTATAATTTGAAAATATGCTATCGTATAAAGACATGAGTCTTGATTGTCCAACAGATGCTAGAATTTGTCTTGATAGTATGGAGTCTTTTTGTATGTTTAGTATTTTTTTACCGGCCATAATAGCTCCAGAGGATACTATTAAAAACTTTGTATCATTTTTCTGAAGAGTTTTTATATCCTCTGCTATTGAGGCTAAAAAGCTTACATCAAAATCTCCCTCCGCTGTTGATAGTACGTTTGAGCCTATCTTTATTATAAATACCATCAAAAGATGTGTTTACACATTTTGCAGAAGTGGTTTTAGCTTTCTTTCAACGGTTGGATTTGTAATAAGAGTTTTCTTTCTTAGTCTTCTTTTCCTATCTTTTGGTTTTCTGGTATTGTAGTGGCTTCCGTTGGCTCTTGCTCTTTTGATGTGGCCGTTTGCTGTAATTTTAAACCTTTTAGCCATTGTTCTATTGGTCTTCATCTTCACCTTCATAAAAACCTCCAAACTTAGTTTTAAGCTTATTATTATAAACTATTTTTTCTTAGGAAGCAACGTAAAGGTTAGAAAAGCGTTTTCTTTAATGGGTGGTTTTTCCAAAACCCCGACATCGCTAAGCTCATTTATAATTTTGTCAACAAGCTTATTGCCAAGCTCCGGATATATGTTTTCCCTACCTCTAAACCTTATGCGTATCCTAACCTTGTCTCCATCCTCCAAAAACTCCCTCATCTGTTTAATCTTGATAGCTAAGTCATGGTTGTCTATCATAACCTTTAGGTTTATGTCCTTGACATTTATCGCTGATTCTTTTTGTTTTTTCTTGGCTTCCTTCTCTTTTTTTTGTATCTCGTATTTAAACTTGCTGTAGTTTAAAATCTTACATACAGGGGGATTTGCCTGAGGTGCTATTTCCACGAGGTCAAGACCTTTTCTATTGGCAATGTCCAAAGCTTCTTGTATAGGAACTATCCCTATTTGAGACCCATCTTCGTCTATAAGTCTTACCTCTCTTGCTGTAATTTTCTCGTTTACTCTATATTCCTGCAAGCTTACCTCTTTTTACGCAAAGATATTTCTAGTCGCCTCTTTGCTGGCGATAGTATATTTTAACCTTTAAGCTTTTAATAAAATCAACAAACTCTTCATATCTCAATATTCTAGAATCGCATATTATGACGGTGCCCTTATCTTCTTTGCTTCTAATCAATCTCCCAAAACCTTGTTTAAACTGTAAAAAAGCTTTTTTCCTAGCGTAGTGAAATCCGTTTATTCCTCGTTTTTCAAAATATTTCATCCTATGGTAATAGAGCGATTCCGTAGGAGCATCAAAAGGAAGCTTTGCTATCAAAAGCCCTTTCTCTCCTCTTAAATCTATGCCTGTCCATACTGAATCTACACCTACCAATACGTTTTTGTCTCCGCTTTCTATCATTTCTATAGCTCTTCTTAGGGTAGTAGTGTTCTGGAAGATTATATCGTCGTCTTTTGGTATGTATTCCATTTGTTCATAGCTAGTTAAAAGCACCAACACTTTACCGTAACAACTTCTTAGATACCTCAAACTGTTTATAAGTTCTTCCTTCCATAAATCTTGATTTTTAGGTAATATATTTTTTATGATAAAATTTACGTTTTGATAGTTAAAAACATGTTCTAAAGAGTGGTATTCTCCTATTATGCCCGTGGTAAGTTCTATAAGTTCCTCGTCAAGCGTAGCTGATGTTAGTATTACGCTTTTATAATCATCTAAATTGATTGCACCTTTAGGAAAGATGGGAAAAGCCTCCACCTTGTAATTGTAGTCGTTTAGCTTTTTAGAATGCTCTCTACTCACGACAAAACCAAGATAATCTCTGTTCTCTTCATCTTCCATATATTTAAGCGTATTGTAAAGGTTTGAAACTCTGCTGTAGAGTGTTCTAAATTTAGCTATAAATCTTGATAATTCTATCTCTGTTCTATCTTCTAAGTTTGTTTGAGAAGTGTCTACACTTAAGCTGCTTATAAATTCTTTTTTAAATAGCTTAGATTCTTCTAAAAAGCTTTTAAACCTAGCACTTACAACACTTTTGTATTCTAGCCTATCCATTACGGTTTTTTCTACGTTACTCTTTATAATCTTTACAGCTTCGTAAATAGGGTTGTAAAGATGGTTCATTAAACTGTTCACAAAAAATGGTTCGTCTAGCGGTATAGAAGTTGGTGTTCTACCTTTTTTAGTTTCCTTTTCAAATAGATTTTCAAATAAACCTCTAAATATACCGATCACATCGAGATTATCTAACATAGATTTTTTATCTAAGGGTAGCATATCCCTTATGCTCGCCAAAAGCCTCATTACGCCATTTACAGAGATACCTGATGTAAGAGACTTTACCAAAGCCTCATCTAACTCGTGAGCCTCATCTATTACAAGTATGCGCTCATTGGCATCTTCAAAATCTTTCAACACCAAAAGGCTATGGTTTACCACCAATATATCTGCTTTTTTTTCTTGGTCTTTTAGCTTTTTATAGTAAAAACAATCTTTTAAATATACGCAAGATTTTCTATAGTAAGAATCGCAATAATTTTCATCTATATTTATTTCTTGCCAAATTTCTGAAGGTATATTTGTAAACTCTACATCACCGTCCCAATTTTTTGATTCTATTAGGTCTTTAATTTCTTTTGCAAAGCTTATTTTCCCGAATATGGTAGTTTGTTTTAGTGTGTTTTCCTTGTCGTAAAATCTGTCAAGGCAAAGGTAGTTTGCTTTGCCCTTCAGTATAAGATAGTTTATACCCTTTCCAAAATAATTTTTTCTAATAGAAGACAAAAACTCTAAATCTCTTCTTAGTTGTTCTTGAAGTATCTTTGTTTTTGTAGAAATTATGGCTTTTTGATTGTATTCTATAATGGGTATAAGATAACCAAAGCTTTTCCCAGTACCAGTTGGGGCCTCTATTAAAACTGTATTGTTTTCAAAATCAGCATCATCTTCTTTTTTTATATAACGTTCTACTATACTAAACATTTTCTCTTGGCTTTTTCTTCTTTCGTAGCCAAGGTTTAAAAGTATTTTATAAAGTTCCATCAAACAGTTTTTATATGAAGTTCTTTTAGCTGTTTTTCTGGCACTACATCTGGGGCACCGGTTAATAGGCATGCGCCTTTTTGAGTCTTGGGAAACGCTATAACATCTCTTATAGATTCAAAACCAAGCATCATGGCTATAAGCCTGTCAAAACCAAAAGCTAATCCCCCATGAGGCGGTGCTCCATATTTTAAGGCTTCTAATAAAAATCCAAACTTTAAATCTGCTTCTTCATCTGATATATTTAAAAGCTTAAATACCAACTTTTGCACATCCGGTTTGTGTATTCTGATAGATCCCCCACCTATTTCTACGCCGTTTAACACGATATCATAAGCCCTTGCTGTAATACTCTCACAAGTATTAATTATATATTCTTTATCGTTTTTGTCAAGAATGTTTCTTATCGTTTCTATATCTTCTTCTTTTGGTGATGTAAAAGGATGATGCATAGCTTCTAACCTTCCCTCTTCTTCGTTATATTCAAACATAGGGAAATCCACTACCCATAAGAGTTCAAATTTAGAATAATCTATTAATTTTAACATCTTACCAAGCTGTAATCTCAGATTTCCAAGTATTTTATAAACGTTTTTAGGTTTATCCGCCGAGAAAAATATCATTTCGTTGTTTCTTGCTTCAAGCCTTGATAGCATCGCTTTTACTTCTTGCTCTGTCAAAAATTTTGCTATAGGAGAATTAAACTCACCGTTTTCTACTTTGCCCCAAGCAAGTCCTTTGGCTCCTAACCCTTTTACATACTCTGTAAGATTGTCTATTTCTTTTCTTGATAAAATTGTGTTTATTTTTATAGCTTTTATTATACCTTTTTGTTCTATAGCATTTTTAAAAACATTGAAGTTTGTGTCTTTAAATATATCTGTTAAATCCACTAGTTCTAAACCAAAACGCGTGTCAGGCTTATCGGAGCCGTATTTTTCCATTGCCTCTTTGTAAGATATCCTTTTAAAAGGTGTTTTCAGTTCTATGTCTAAAAGCTCTAAAAACAACTTATAAAGGAGTTTTTCCGATATATTTATGACATCTTCCTCTTCCACAAACGACATCTCAAAGTCTATCTGTGTAAACTCTGGTTGTCTATCTGATCTTAAATCTTCATCTCTGAAGCATCTTGCTATCTGGAAATACCTATCAAATCCAGATATCATGAGTATTTGTTTAAAAAGCTGTGGAGATTGTGGCAATGCGTAAAATTTACCAGGATGAAGTCTTGACGGTACCAAAAAGTCCCTTGCTCCTTCTGGAGTAGATTTTATTAAAAAAGGCGTTTCTATCTCGTAAAAACCATTTTCATAGAAAAAATCCCTTGTAATTTTAAGCGCCTTGCTCCTTGTTTTTATGGCTTTTTGCATCGTATTTCTTCTTAGATCAAGGTATCTATACTTTAACCTAAGTTCTTCGGATATTTCAACGTTATCATCTATTGGGAAAGGCAACGTTTCTGATGCATTCAAAAGCTCGATATTCTTTATTACGATCTCAACATTGCCAGATTTTATTTTTGGATTTTCTGTACCAGATGGTCTTCTTCTTACAACACCCTCTATAGCAATTACACTCTCTTCTTTAAAATGTTTTGCTATATCGTAAAAATGTTTATTTTCTGATTCTTCTAATACAGCTTGAAGCTTGCCTTCTTTATCTCGTAAGTCTATAAACAAAACACCACCATGATCTCTTATGGAGTCTATCCATCCAGCAACTTTTATCTTTTTCCCTATGAAGCTATCATCTACTAATCCTACGTATATATCTCTTAACATGCTTATATTATATACTAAAAGATTATATCATTGAAATTTTATTTATTAGATATATAATAATTTTTATGTTAAAGCGGAGGGTGGTAGTTTTAGGGCTTTTTTTATCGGTATCAGCCAATATGTCCTTTTCTAAACCGCTTGTTCTGGATATAAAAATACCTTTAAAAGATGTTCATTTTATAATCCACAAACGCAATATAGATAATTTTGTGGCACCGTTGCCTAGACCGAACAAACAGAGAATAGGATTTTCTTTCTTTTTCAATAGGCTTCCATCGGTAAGCGCTTTGGTGGATAATATAAAATCTTTAAACCTTGCTAAAACATATCAAGAACCCCCACCAGAGATATACACTTCTGACATAAGAAGACATGCTAATTATTATGAAAAGGATATAATAACTAAAAATACATATATAAGACCTACAAACAAAGGTAATGAGTTGGTAGAGCTTTATCAAAACGATGTTCAGCTTGATTTCGGCATTGCTTTAAATACTCGTTTTAAGTAAACCTTGGCTTATTGCATAATATTGTATAAATATTAGGAGTTAAAAACACTTAGAGTACTTTTTTGATTTTAAATAAATAAATAAAAATGCAATAATATTAGTATATATTTACTTATATTTACTAAATCAATAGTAATTTTTTCATGACTAATTCACAATATCCTTATATTGTATTTTATTTATTATTATATTATATGTATGATATAATTCATTGTATAATGATATTTTATAAGTTAATTTATAATTATGTAGGTTGGTTTGCGTTAATCAACCTAAGGAGGTTGCATATGGAAGCTTCAAGGCGCGATTTTTTGGAGTATACGGTCGGTGCGTTTGGCATCATGGCGACAGTCGGTGCTTTATATCCGGTGCTAAAGAGTTTAGGACCAAGCGCTGCCACTAGTCTTCAGTCAAAGGTATCTTACGATATTTCTCAATTTAAACCTTTAGAACTTAGAGTTACATCGTGGAAAGGTTTTCCCACTTTCGTTATGAAACTCCCAACACCTTTTAACTGGAATGGTCCAGAAAGAGATAATAAATATAAAAATCACAACAGAGACATACTAGGTGATCATAGTGTATACGCTATCATAGGTGTTTGTACTCACCTTGGATGTATTCCTTTGTGGAAGCCAGATGGAGACCCAGGAGTACACCTTCCAAATACTCCTATATTTCATTGTCCTTGTCATGGTAGTTTATATACCCCTTGGGGAGACAACATATCTGGTCCAGCGCCCCTTCCACTTGGTATACCACCACAAACTTTAAACGGTAATATACTTGAGATAGGTACCCCTGGATTTGTAAAGAAATTCTGGGATCCGTACACTTGATATTTATTTAAAAAGGAGGTATAGATTATGGACTTGCTAGACTTGTCCAGGTTCCAATTCGCCTTTACGGCGATCATTCATTTTATTTTCGTGCCTCTTACGTTGGGGCTCTCGGTGCTCATAGCTATCATCAAGACAATAGCTTACAAAACTAAGGATCCAAAATACGACAAGTTAGCTATGTTTTTGATGAAGCTTTTTGCTGTGAACTTTGCCGCTGGTGTGGCCACTGGGCTTACTATGGAATTTGAGTTTGGCACAAACTGGTTTACCTATTCAAAATTTGTCGGTGATATCTTTGGTGCTCCTCTTGCCATCGAAGGTTTGATGGCTTTCTTCTTAGAGTCAACCTTTATAGGTGTGTTTTTATTTGGTAAAGATAGGATATCAGATGGCATGCACACTTTCTCAGCTTGGATGGTAGCTCTTGGTAGCAACTTGTCTGCCCTTTGGATTTTAATAGCAAATTCTTGGATGCAAACGCCAGATGGATATAAGATAGTTCAAACTCCTCAAGGTATAAGGGCTGAACTCACAAACTTTTGGGAAGCTGTTATAAATCATACTACAGCAATAAGATTTTTGCATACGGTGACCGCTGGTCAGATTACCGCAGGCTTCTTTGTCATGGGTGTAATGGCTTATTTCCTACTGAGAAATAGAAACATAGACATGGCTAAGGCTGGATTGAAGGTAGCCCTTATATTTACCGTTATAGTATCTGTAGCAGAGATCATAATAGGTGATACGGCTGGTCATCTTGTAGCAGAATACCAACCTCTTAAACTTGCGATGATGGAGGGAAAATGGAAAACCGAGCAACCAGCTTCTTTAGATGTGTTTGGCTACGTTGATCAAAGCGCTCAAAAAACTTACCCGTTTATAAAAATTCCCGGTTTATTGTCTTTCCTGGCTTATCATAATTTTGATGCAAAAGTTTATGGTATTAAAGATTTAATAACAATGTACGATCAAAAAGCCCAAAACTATGAGATGGAAGCTAACACTTTAAAGGTTCAATATGCATCAAATCCAAATCCAGCTCTGAAAGATAAGATAGTTGCCGATGAGGCTTATGCGAAAGCATACAATATATCTCTAAAAGATTTGCCACCTATAAACCTTGTATTTATGCCATTCCATATTATGGTAGGGCTAGGATTTTTCTTTGCCTTTGTAACTTTGTGGGGACTTTACCTTTACAAAAAAGGTACCATATACAGCAACAAGGCTTTCCTAAAAACAGTTCTTTGGTCAATACCTCTACCATTTATAGCTTCTGAGTTGGGCTGGATGACTGCCGAAATAGGTCGTCAACCTTGGATAGTAACTGGTGTTCTTAAAACTGCAGATGCAGTGTCTTTTAATACTACTTCCAATGTGATGTTCTCTGTTGTTACGTTTGTCACGATATACATGTTGCTATTCTATGTATATGTAACTACCATGATAAAGAAGGTGAGAGAATACGAAGACGTAGAGCCTAGTACTTCTACAGCTCCTTCTTCTGGTGTTGGTGTTGGGTTTACGGCCAACAAGACAGACCTAGACAACAACAATAGGACTTTTTAAGGAGGATTAGGTATGGGTATATTACCTGATGGACTTTTTACTTTACAAGGCCTTTGGTTCCTTTTAGCAGGGGTATTTCTCATTGGTTATTCTATAACCGATGGTTTTGATTTGGGGAGTGCCTTCCCCATGATATTTATGAAAAAAGAGCATGATAGGATAGCTCTTTATAATTCTGTAGCTCCTGTGTGGGATGGCAATGAAGTATGGCTTATAGCTGGGGGCGGTATGCTCTTTGCTGCTTTTCCTACAGTATATGCAGCTTCTTTTTCTGGCTTTTATATAGCTATACTTCTTGTGTTATGGGCTTTGATAGGAAGAGCTATAGCTTTTGAATATCGCAATAAAAGAGAGTCTATGACATGGAGACATACCTTTGATTTTATATATTGGCTTGGCAATGTGTTGCCTGCTATCCTTTTTGGAGTTGCTGTGGGTAACGCTGTGGTTGGAGTCCCTATAGATAAAGACGCTGTTTATCATGGTACGTTTTTTACCCTGTTGAGACCTGTACCTCTTGCAATGGGGTTGGTAAGCTTTTTCATGTTTGCCATGCATGGAGCCGCCTATCTTCTACTCAAAACCGAAGGCTCTGTTTTTGAAATGGCTAAAAAGTATGCTGGTTTGAGTGTAATAGGGTATGTAGCATCTGTTGTTTTAACTAACTTATTAGCCATAGCAGAAGCTCCTTATCTTTATGAAAATTACTTTACTTACCCAATATTGTTTGCAATACCTCTGGTAATGTTTGTTGGAGTTGTATTATACATATACTTACTAAAGTCTGGCAAATACGATAAAATGGTATATGCTTCTGGGTTGGTAAATGCTTTTACTGTTTTAAATGTAGCCTGTGCCTCTTTTCCGATATTAATGCGCTCAAGTATAAATCCAGAGTATAGCTTAACTGTATTCAACGCTTCCTCTTCAACCCTTACGTTAACCGTTATGCTTATAGTAACTATAATACTTATGCCTATAGTACTATTCTATACAAGGTACGCTTATAAAGTATTTAGCGGTAAAGTGAGCGGAGAAAAAAGCTATTATTGATGTTATTATTCGCGTTTTGATGCAACCATTCCTATCCTTCTTTTACCCCTCTTCTAGAGGGGGTTTTTTATAAGAATAAAAAATAAGCAAAATAAAAGCTATGATAAATGTTGTTTAATATTATAAATATTTGATATTTAATAATTTTTTATATTTATGAGTTCAAAAGGTTTGCTATGTAATCTTTGAGATATTTTGTATTTTCATTTGTTATAGAAGATACCGGTATAAAATCTAAAGATTTTTCTTTGCTTATTCTTTCTAAGAGTTCTAGGTTTTCTTTTTTTGCTACATCAAGCTTTGTACCTACTATCGCTTTTAGTTTTTGTATTAGGCTTTTATCGTAAAGAGAAAGTTCATTTGTTAAAATCTCAAAGTCTCTAGCGGGGTCTTCAGTAGATAGGTCTATAGCTAAAATCAAGTATTTAGAGCGTTCTATGTGTTTTAAGAAATCAAGCCCAAGACCAGCCCCTTTGTGAGCGTTTTCTATAATACCTGGTATGTCTGCTATTGTAAAAGACTTATCGTCTACTTTTAAAACACCAAGCTCTGGATATAACGTAGTAAAAGGATAGTCTCCTATTTTTGGATTTGCGTTTGTGAGAACTGATAAAAGCGTTGATTTGCCAACGTTGGGAAGCCCTACTATACCTATATCTGCTATGGTTTTTAGTACAAGCACGAGCTCTCTCTCTTCACCTTTTTTGCCGAAAGTAAATTTTCTTGGAGTCTGATTGACTGATGTAGCAAAGTGAGCGTTGCCAAGCCCACCTTCTCCACCTTTTGCCACTATGCAACTTTGACCATGTTTTGTTAAATCGCAAAGTATGTCGTTTGTATTTTTGTCTATGACGATGGTTCCTACTGGTACTTTTATTGTGATATCTTTGCCATTTTTCCCGTGCTGATTTTTAGGTTTGCCGTGTTCTCCGTTTTGAGCTACAAAATACCTTTTATACTTAAAATCTAAGAATGTTGTTTTTGAAGAGTCCGCTTGAATTATTATAGACCCGCCTTTACCCCCATCTCCTCCGGCAGGACCACCATATGGTCTATATTTTTCTCTTAAGAAGTATACTCCACCGTTACCACCATCGCCTGCTTTTACTTTTATCTCAGCAGTATCTATAAAGTTCAACTTTTGTTATAGGCCTTTTTCTATGACAAATTCTGCTAAATCTACAAGACGAGTAGAATATCCCCATTCGTTGTCATACCAGGCCACAACATGTACCAAATCCCCGTTTACAAAGGATAGCTCTGCATCAAATATAGCCGAATGGGGATTTCCTACTATATCAGATGATACCAAAGGCTCTTCGCTGTATTCTAATATGCCCTTTAAATATGTCTCGCTGGCTTTTTTAAAAGTTTCGTTTAGGCTTTTAACATCTTGTGGTGGATTTTCTAATACGGCGGTTAGTTCTATGATAGAGCCGTCTGATACTGGTACCCTTCTTGACGTACTTCCAAGCTTTCCTTTTAGATGGGGTAAAACTTCTGTGACAGCCTTAGCAGCCCCTGTTGTAGTAGGTATTATATTGACGGCTGCAGCTCTGGCTCTTCTTAAATCTTTATGAGGTAAGTCCAATATTCTTTGATCGTTTGTGTAAGAGTGTACTGTTACCATATAACCGTTTTTTACGCCAAATTCCTTATCTAACACATGGCATACGGGCGCCATACAGTTTGTGGTGCAGGATGCGTTTGATACAATGTGATGTTCTTTTGGGTTGTAACTATCTTGGTTTACACCAAGGACTATTGTTATATCTGGGTTTTTGCCTGGAGCTGATATGAGGACTTTTTTAGCTCCAGCAGTTATATGTTTTGAAGCGTTTTCTCTATCTCTGAAAAGCCCAGTAGATTCTATCACTATATCAACGCCCAAGTCCTTCCAGGGAAGTTCTGCTGGATCTTTCTTGGCAAACACTTTTACGCTTTTGCCGTTTACTATTATTGAGTCTTCAGTATAAGATATATCTTTTTTCCATATTTTGTGAACAGAATCGTATTTTAAAAGATGAGCTAGCGTCTTTGTATCTGTTAAATCGTTTATAGCTACTATGTCTAAGCCTCTTTCAAAGGCAATTTTGAAAAATGCCCTACCAATACGTCCAAATCCATTTATGGCTATCTTTGTACTCATACTTTTATTATAAGATATCTTTATGAAGTTTGTATTAAGTTTTTATAAAAAGATGGCAACAATAGGAGCCAGTATAAAATTTAGAAGCTTTAAATCGTTTTTTAACCCTAAAAGTTTTAAACCAAGGGCTGCTATAAGAGTAGCACCCACAAAAGAAACCAATTCTAAAGAATTTTGATTTACCAAGCCTTTGAAAAAGAAAGACAAATAGGTTATGGTCCCTTGATAAATTAAGATTGAAAAAGCGGAAAACGCCACAGACCTTCCGAGAGAGGATGAGAGGATAACAGCGCTAATACCATCCATAATAGCTTTTGACAAAATGATGGTGTTTTGACCTTTGGCCCCTTCCATAACACATCCTAGTATTGTAATAGGACCTACGCAAAACATGATGGTAGCCGTATTGAATCCTTCTGGGGAACCTATGTTTTTAAAAGCTTTTAAAAAAAATTTGTCTAAATTGTTTTCAAAATCTAAATAATATCCAACAACACCACCTATTATTAGACAAAATAAAACCTTTACGAGGTTAGCTCTTTCTCCCTCTTGAAAAAGATGGTAAGCCATACCAAGAGAGAACAAACCAAAAGCTTTTAATACGCTCTCTTTTATACCGTCTTTTATGTGAGCTTTTAGATAATCCCCTAAATAACCTCCTATAAACACTAAAAGAGCGTTTATAAGAGTGCCTTCGCCTATAAAATACTCTGGCATTAGCCTGGTGGCCACATCATAGGACGCCCACCTATAATGTGTAGGTGTATGTGGTTTATAGTCTGCCCTCCATATTCTCCTATGTTGAAAACAAGCCTGTAGCCCTCTTTTAATTCTAACTTATCGGCTATCTCTTTTGCTTTTACAATCATTTTACCTACAAGCATTTGATCTTCATCTTTTAACGCCTGCACGCCATCTATATGTTTTTTTGGTATCAAAAGCACATGCGTAGGGGCTACTGGCTTTATATCTTTAAAAGCCATAAGCTCTTCATCTTCATAAACTATATCCGACTTAATTTCTTTGCTTGCTATTTTACAAAAAATACATTCCATAAATTTTATTTTAGCATATATTTTATGCATTTTATTATGGAAAGCTTTTATACAAATTTTATATTCTTAAAGCATGGAATATCCGAAGGCTAAATTTGAAGAGTTGGCAAAAAGAATAAAAAGCATGGCTATAAGTCCAGAGATAGATATAGCTATTTGTTTTCCTGGGATAGATGAAACTGAATGCGAAGAAAAAGAAGAATATCCTTGTGTTGTCATTTCTTATTTAGGAGACGATGGTGAAGGACCTTCAAAAAAGGTAGTATTTAATGAATCTTACTGGAATTCTTCTATAGACTCTTTGCTTGGGGCCATTATGCATCAAGTAAAATCTTTGATGGAAGAGCTTCAATCCTTTGAAGGAGAGTGATATTTTGTTTTTAAAAAATAAACCCTTAAAAAGTAATCTGATATTATAGCCTCTTCACTATGATTTAAGCCTTTATCTCTAATCGGAATAAAATAAGGGTCTTTTGTGGCAAACATATTAAAAAACTCAGTACCTTTTACAGCTCTTATGGATGGTCTTTTTCTACCAACCCCTTTTATAAAGTCTATCTTAAAACCTAAGAACCTCAGAGAACACTCTACGCTTTTGTTGGATGTATAGCTTATCCAAATTCCTCCTCGTTTTAGGCTTTTAAAAAGATTATTTAAAAAATCAAGACTCCATAAAGAAGGATTTTTATAAGGAGAAAACCCGTCGTGTAGTATTACATCAAAATAGTTTTCAAATCTTATTTTTCTTGCATCCATGATAAAAAGCTTCCAATTTATTTGTTTATCTTCAAGGGAAAAATTACTTTTGTAAAAGCTATATCTTATCTCGTCTGATGGGTGGTTTAGCTCTATAAAAGGTGGTATCTTTTTGTCTACACTAACTATATTTACTCTTTTGTTTTCTTTTAGAAGCTCTTCAGTCAATACCGAAGAATTTACAAACATTCCAGCACCAATATCAAGCACATTTACAACGGATTTTTCCTTTAGAAGCTCCAAACTTGGATTTACAAACTTATTGTAAGCCTCTTCTAAGGGACCAGTGGTAATGCTATGATAAAACTCTTGATAGTAATCATCGTATATGTTTGGATAATCTATATTATCAACCTTTACAGGTTTGTAAATATTTGATACTTCTTTAATAAGAATATCTTGAAACTTGTCTGGCAAACGTTTAAATCTTCTATCGTTTTTTAAAGTGGTCAAAACCTTTTCTTTCAAGCTCTTTTCCATCTATTAGCACCAAAGGTTTACCCTTATCTATCACTTTACCTATCACGGTATTATCTAAAAATGGGTTAAAGTGTTCTTTCTTTTGAGAAAACAAAAGCTGATAATCTTCACCGCCAGATAAAGCTATCTCATGTGGGTCTACATGGTTTTTTGAAGCAAAGATTTTTAGCTCATTTGAAATGGGTATTTTATCTTTGCTTATCTCTATCACCACGTTTGAACGTTCTGCTATATGCCACAAGTCCGATGAGAGCCCATCTGATATATCCATGGAGGCGTTAGCATATTTTCTTATGTGGTTTATATAGTCTATCCTAGCCGTTGGCCTTAAATGTCTTTCTATAAGTCTTAGTTCATGTTCTTCGTAGGTTTTTTTTGATGTTAAAAGCTTGAAACCAGCGTAAGAATCCCCAAGGGTTCCAGTTACTAAAACATCATCCCCTACCAAAGCTCCAGCTCTTGATACAAACCTCTCTACTTCTCCTATTAAAAATACATCTATACCAAGCTTTGAAGCTTTTGATATATTACCACCTACTATTTTTAAGTTATAAAACTCACATGCCGCTTTCACCCCTTCGTATATCCTTTCTAGGAATCGTTCTTCTACATATTCCGGTACCATCAAGGATATAAGCCCATAAAGAGGTTTGCCGCCGTTTGCCACAATATCGGATACATTTATAGAGATAGCCTTAAAGCCGAGGCTTTCTGGAGGATAATGTATTAGAAAATGAACATCTTCTAAAAAAGCATCGCAGGTGATATTTAGACCATTATCACCTATTTTTATATAAGCAGTATCGTCTCCTATAGCATCTTCTTTTAAAATAGCAGTGAGCTTTTTTATAAGTTCAAACTCACCAATCATCTTAAAACATATATTATAGCAAGTATCATATTAGATACTAAAAGCAAAGAAGATAATTTTGATATAGTCCTAAACTTAACCCTTATGGGTGCGTTGAAATCCACTTTGTCTATGTCCCCTATGCTTTGTTTTAAGCTTTTCATATAATAAGATAGATATATATTTCCTAAAAGCCCTAAGATAAGGATAGCAGTATAAAAACTTATATTTAAGATAAAAAGTAATAAGAGCTCTAAAAAGGCTATTTTGTAGAATCTCCAAAGTATTTGACCGTATATTCTACCAGCCAAATTCTTGGTATCTATTTTTTTAAAAAGTACATAAGATACTATAAAAACTATGCTAAATATCTCGCCAGCGTATATTCCTGCTATTAGCTTACTCATAAGCTCCTTAAAAATGGATTGAATTTAATCTCATATTCTAGCGTAGTGTCATCGTAATGTCCACATATTACCCTTGTTTCTTTTGGTAAGATAGAAAAAAGTTTTTTTAAAGATCTTGATAGCTCTTGGGATGAGCCTCCGGGTAAGTCTGTTCTTCCTACGCCGCCTTTAAAAAGGGTGTCTCCTGCTATTAGGGTGTTTTGAGAACTTATATAAAAGCAACATCCACCCGGTGTATGACCTGGCGTGTGTATAACCTCTATATCAACTCCTGCTATATTTAATACATTCTTGTCGTTTATGTAATAATCTGGGTTTGGCGGAGCTTTGGCACCTAAATACATTGAAAATCCTGGAAAAAGCTCATCTTTTAACAAAAACTCATCACTTTTATGAATATAAAAAGGAGCGTTGTATAGCTCTTTTATGGTTGCCACTTGTCCTACATGGTCATAGTGTCCATGTGTAGCTAGTATCGCCACTGCTTTATAATCTTCTAATCTTTTTAAGATGTTTTCTATATCAGAGCCTGGGTCTATTACGATGGTTTCTTTTGTCTCTTCGTTTTTAATAAGAGTGCAGTTTTCATCAATCGGCTTGGTCTGTATCCTTTCTATCTTCACTTTTTGCTCCATCGTTAAATCCAAATAAAATATATAACGGAACGCTTATAAAGCCAAGGGGTAAAATCGCTAAAAAAATTGCCCATCCCCATTTTTTTCTTTTGATAGCGTCATACAAAAAATAAAACAAAATACCAAATACACCAGCTACTAAAACAAAATCGCTCGCAAAAATATGCTTTAGGTAATTCATCCCATTGATTATACCATGTTATAGCGCGGCGAAGAATCTCAATATTTTTATATAATTAAAAGAAGAATCAGAAGGTGGTATAACATATCCATCCCAATCAAGGCCAACTTTTGCATTTTGCTTTGAAGCCTCTAAAACTATGTATGTCATGCAAGAGAGTTTTTGCTCTAAATCTTTATATTCCATGTTAAAATCCTCTGGTCTTAGTATTATTTCTTTGTTTATAAAATCTGTAAAATCGTTTACCATAAGCTTTTGCATTTTAGCAGAGGCTTTCCAGTTTATATACTTTGGATTTTCGTTTTGATATTGTTTTATCTGATATAGCTCATCTTTTTCAAAGGTTTTCACATAACCCTTATCTGATTTGTAATATCTTATGTCTTTGTCACAGGGTTTTGGTGATGGATACACATATATGTCTATTGGAACAGCGTATTTTACTTCTCTATAGGCAAACCCAAAAGGAAAATCCGAAAATACATACATCTCTAACTCTTTATAGTGGCCTCTTTTTTCAAAAAGCAATGTTAATTCTATTTGTTTTTCTTCGCTGGATTTTATTATAAAAATAGATTTTTCATCAACTATCTCTAAAGCTTTATACCTTCTGAAAAAAAATTTTTTTATATCTTGGTTTAAATCTTTTGCTATAAACACGTTTATTAGGAAGGAAGGCCATTTTTTATTATTTTTTATAGAGAAAATAACTTTACCAGGTTCGTTGGCAAAAAAGTCTTGGGCTTTTACAAAAGTTAAATCTAAAAATTTTATATTGTAGTAAGATATAATACCACTTATTATCATGAAAGCCATCATAAAAGAGGTGATAAGGTATAAAAGATTGTTAGCGGTATTGATAGCGGCAAAGCCAAAAAGAAGCATTATGATAATATAAAATATTCCAAGAGGCGTTATCCTAACGTTTACTCTTTTTCTGATAAGCTATCCCCCAACAAGTTTAGTACCACTATAATTAAAAATATAACAACAGCTGAAGAAAATGTCCAAGGATAAAGAATTATTGTGTATATGCTTTTTGGCAACATGTTTCCCAAAGATGGGTAAGGTTCTTGTATGCCTAAGCCTAAAAAGCTAAGAGCTCCTTCTGCCACTATGTAAGCTGGTATAGAGAGCACCGTACTCATAATAAGGTATCTTCTTATGTTTGGTAGTATGTGTTTTAGGATTATGTAAAAAGGATTTGCTCCATAAAACTTAGCAACGTTTACATATTCATATTCTCTTATGGACAACACCATACCTCTTATAACCCTTGAAAAAGGAGCAAAACCAAAAAATGAAAGTATGAATACAATCATTCCAAATACATAAATTCCCGATATATCAAGAGGGAAAAGTGCTCTTATAGAAAGCATGAGATAAAAAGTTGGCATTGCCATTAAAATTTCTACCATCCTCATTACAACGTTATCCAATATTCCTCCCACATAACCAGCTAAACTACCTATCATCGTTCCTATCACAATTGTGCTTACTGCTCCTATTATAGATATACTAAGAGATACTCTAAGAGCGTATAAAAGCCTAGAAAAAATGTCTCTTCCAAGAGCATCTGTACCAAGCAAGAATATATAACCACAGCTTGGTTCAAAAAGCTTAAAACTGTTTTTGGTTTTTACAAAAAAATTTATATAACAAATTTTACTTTTATCTTCTGTGTAGCTTCTAGCAATAGATTTCACTGGCTTTAGCCTATAAACATACAAACCTTTCAAAGATATGTGTATATGAGTAGGTGGGGCAAATACGTATTCTCTAAACTGTTCTTTATAAGAATAAGGCGCTACAAACGGCGCAAACAAGGCAAGCATTATAAAAAATACAATTATACTAATTGCAAATTTAGTTTTCCACATCTTCTTTTACGGTATTTGTGAGGCTTCCTATACCTTCTATTTCTATCCTTACCGTATCGTTTATATTCATTGGTCCAACGCCTGGTGGTGTACCAGTTATAATGATATCGTGAGGGTAAAGAGTCATTATATGAGATATAAAGCTTACAATCTCATAAACATCAAATATCATATCAGAGGTATGTCCAGATTGCTTTAATTGGTTGTTTAAGTAGGTTTTTATATGTAAATCAAAAGGGTCTACGTCTTTTGTAATTACGGGTCCAATGGGGCAGAAGGTATCAAAAGACTTTGATCTTGTAAACTGTATATCTTTTTTTTGTAAATCCCTTGCAGTAACGTCGTTTGCTATGCTAAAACCAAGAATTGCGTTTTTTGAGTCTTTGTAGGATAATTTTTTTGATGCTTTTGATATTACTATAGCGAGCTCTCCTTCGTAATCAACCCTTGTGGAAGATTTTGGGTATACTATAAACTCTTTGTCCAATGCGATGCTGCTTTTGGGTTTTAAAAATAAGAGAGGTTCTCTTGGTATATCCATATTTAGTTCTTTTGCATGGGCCTTGTAATTTAATCCTACGCATACTATCTTTGTCGGTTTAAACTCTATCTCTTCGTTTTCTCTTAAAAGCCAAATACCACCGTTTTTTCTTTGAAGTTTATACATAAGCTACATTATAGCATACAGCTTTTAGGACACTTCTTTTAAAGATTTGAATGTGAGAATTTTTGATATACCGTCTTTGCTGGTGACACCTATCAATTTGTCAGCAAAGTTTGCCAAATTTTCCCTTAAAGTCACTACTATAAACTGGACTTTGTCTGATTTTTCTTTTATCATCTGACCAAGAAGATATGCGTTTGCCTCATCTAAGTGAGCGTCTATCTCGTCAAAATAATAAAACACGGAAGGCTTGTACTCTTGGATGGCAAAAATAAGAGACATAGCAGCCAATGTTTGTTCGCCGCCAGACATAGCCTCTACATATTGTACATCTTTGCCTCTTGGCTTTACAAATATTGAAACACCACCAGAAAATGGGTCTTCTTCGTTCTCCAACAACAAATCGGCTTTTCCTTGATAAGATACTTTTGAGTATATTTGTTTAAAGTTTTTTCTTATGTTGTTAAAAGCCTCCATAAAAGCGCTGTATTTTTTCCTATCTATTTCTTCTATCATAGATTTTATGGCTTGTTTATCTTTTACAAGCTGTTCTAATTTTTCCTTGTAATCTTGTAATCTTTGAAGCGTCTCTTCATATTCCTCTTCTGCCCTAAAGTTTATATCTGTCATAGTATCAAGTGTTTTTTTTACAGTTTCTAGTTCCTCTTTTAACCTTGACATGCTTTGGTTTTGTTCTTCGTAATCTTCCCCAGTGTAATTTTTCTCTTTTAGAGCCTCGTTTATGGTATCTATTTTTGTTTGAAGCTTTGCTATGTTGTTGGACAAAACTCCTAATTCTTCTAAAATCCTCTCATGCTCTATTTTAAGACCTCCTAAAAGAGCTTGCAGCTCTTTTTGTTCTTTCTCTAAGCGCTCTTTTTCTTCATAAAGCTCGTAAAATTTGGCATTTGATTCTTTTAGCTCATTTTCTGTTTGCTTTTGCTCAGTTTCTAAATTTTCTATATCTTTTTTTAAAGCTTCTATATTGTAATTTGTTAAAGTTAGTTCTTGATGCTTTTGATTTATAAAAGATTTTGCTTGTTCTATGTTTTGAGATAAGGTATTTTTCTTAAGTTCTATAGCGTTTATTTCTTTTGTTTTTTCTAAATAAAGCTTTTGATACGCTTCTAAACTATCTCTTAATTTTTTAATCTCTGGGCTTGTGTAATAAGACAGAATGTCTTTTTTTCTAAGTTCAAGGTTTGTAAGCTTTTGTTCTAAATATTTTATCTCCTCTTTCAATGGTTCTAAAAGCTCTAAAAGTTCTTTTTTCTTGTTTTCAAGATGTTCTATGTATTCTTTACCGGATTTTATACGCTCTAATATGTTTTTGTACTCTAAAGCGCTTTTTTCTTTCTGAGCCTCCAAATCTTTTATATACTTTGTATTTATGGCTATTATGCCTTCTTTTTCTATAAGGCTTGACTTTGCAACATTGATTTGCTGTTCTAATTTTTGTTCTTGTTCTTTTAGGGTCTTGTACTTTTCGTTTATAGATTCTAGTTTCTCCAAAAGAAGCTTTTTACCCAAATGAGAACGGGATTTTGATTTGCCGCCGGTTATCACACCAGTTTTTTCAAAAACCTCTCCCTCAAGCGTTACGCATCTATAGTTTTGCAGGCTTTTAGCAATATCAAAGTTTTCCACCACCAACGTATCACTAAATACGAAACTAATAGCAGGCTCTATCGCTTTATCGTAGTCTACCAGTTTTATAGCAAAATCTATATAGCCTTTTTGCCTTGGATAAGGTGGCAAATTTTGGGTTTTTATGCGGTTTAAAGGTATAAAGCTAAGTCTTTGATTTGAACGTTTTTTCAAAAGCTCAATACACTCTCTTGCTACATCTTCTGATTCTACTACTATATAAGAAAGTCTTCCGCCGGCTGCCGCTTCTATAGCGTCTTTGTAATTCTCGTCTTTTAAGCTTATGAGGTCTTCTACCTTACCGTAAACTCCCCTTATATTTTCAAATATGAAGTTATCTTCATCGCTAAATCTAAGTTGCGATTCTATTGTGGCTTTTTCTACCAATATATTTTCTATGTCTTTTTTTAGCAAAGACAAAGAGTTTGAATACTTTGATATGGCTTGTTTTACGGCTTCTATAGAAAGTCTTTCTTGTTCTATGATTTTGCGATAATTTTTTAGCTTTTCTTCAAAAGACTCACTTTGCTTTAAATTATCAAGTTCATTTTGAAGCCTTTCGATTTCATCGTTGTATTTATTTTGTTTATGAGATATGTCTTGGATTTGGTTTATGTATTTTTCCAATTCCTTCTTTTTTTGTTCTATCGTTGATTTTAACTCACTTTCTTTTTTCTCTATTTGCTCTATCTCTTCTGGGGATAGATTTAATTTTTTTTCTGTAGCTTTTAGCTCTTCTTCTTTTTCCTTTATATACTTTTCCACCTCAAAAAGCTCTTGTTCTTTCGATAGTTTTGTTTGTTCTATTTCTAGAAGCTCTTTTTCTAGGTCCATCAAATCTTTTTCTAAAAACTCAATCTTCTTATTTAAATCTTCTTTATGAGATAGCTCTTTTTCCAACTCTTTTTCTTTTTGTTCCTTTTGCTCTTTTATATATTGAATCTTTGCTGATAGCTTACCAGAGACCTCTTTAAAAGGAAGAAGCGTTTCGTTTAGATGCGCTATGTTTTTCTCTTTTTCTTTTAGGATAATAGAGTTTTCTTCTATCTGTTCTAAATATTCTTTGCTTTTTTGCTCTAAGCTGTACTTTTCTTCTAATGCGTTTTCCAACTCTTTTTTTAAGTTTTGTCTTTCTTTTAAAAGTAAAACACATTCTAGTCTGTGTTTTTTTGCCAATAGATTCTTATACTTGTTGAGCCTTTCTTTCTCTTGTTCAAACTTCTCTAAGTTTAGCTCTAGTTCTTCTACTAGGGGTTTTAGTTCTCTTATTTTTATATCAGCTTCTCCTAGCTCTTCCAGGGCAAATTGTCTTTTGTGTTCGTATTCGCTAATGCCTGCTACATCTTCTATTATTTTCCTTCTTTCTATAGGCGTAATCTTCACAAACTTAACGATATCTCCCTGAAGTACTATGTTGTATCCCTCTTTATATATACCACCTTTTGCAAGTATTAGGTGTAAATCTTTTTCCCTTATAGTTTTGCCGTTTAGTTTATATAGGCTTTTACCGTCTTTGTAAATAATCCTTGTTATTACAAATTCATCGTATCCAAAAATTTGGGGCTTTGCAAAATAAATATCTACTTGTGCAAAATCTTCTCTATGACCTTGTTTTGAGTATATAAGATGTGTTAGATTTTTAGCTCTCATTGTTTTTGATGTAGAAAGCCCAAGACCAAAGGAAATGGCATCTCCAATATTTGATTTACCAGCACCGTTTGGTCCTACTATCCCTATAAAACCCTCTCCTAAGGGTATCTCTAATCTTTCTGTACCATAAGACTTAAAATTTGTAACTACAATTTTCTCGATATAGGCATTTTCCATCTTATTTTTGATTTTTGGCTTTTATACGGCCCAAAACCTTTAAAGGTAATCCGTAAACCTTTGTAAACATAGCCCCTGCTTTATGGTCAAAAGCGTCTTTCTCGGTGTATGTAGAAAGTTCCTCTATGTAAAGAGCATTTGGAGACTTTCTTCCTACTGTATCTATGTTTCCTTTGTAAAGTTTTAGTATTACCGTGCCATTTATATACTTTGCTATATTGTTGTTAAAAGCATCCAAAGCTTCCCTTAATGGAGAAAACCAGAGTCCTTCGTATACTAAGTTTGCATATGTGTTTGATATATGTCCTATAAGATATTGATATGTATATTTGTCAAGTGTCAAAGAGGCAAGATCGTTGTAGGCTTTATAGAGGCACATAGCACCCGGTGCTTCGTAAATCTCTCTACTTTTTATACCTACAAGCCTATTTTCTATCATATCTATACGTCCTACTCCGTGAACTGAAGCTATATCGTTTAAGTGTTCTATAAGCCTGTAAAGAGTGTCAAACTTTTTATCATTTATAGCCACTGGTGTTCCTTCTTCAAATGTTATCTCTACATATTCTGGGGTATTTGGAGCTTCTTCTGGATTTTTCGTGATTTGATAAGCATCTTTTGGAGGTTCTTGGTAAGGGTCTTCTAGTATACCGCACTCTATAGAAACACCCCATAGGTTTCTATCTATAGAATAAGGATTTTCTTTGGTGGCTTTTACAGGTATTTGATATTTTAACGCATATTCTATTTCTTGCTCTCTTGATTTAAACTCCCATTCTCTTACGGGGGCAAGCACTTCTATATCTGGATTCAAAGCCCATGCAGATACCTCAAATCTAACTTGGTCGTTGCCCTTTCCAGTGGACCCGTGGGCTATGTAATCGGCGTTTCTTTTTTTTGCGTATTCTATAAGCTTTTTAGATATAAGGGGTCTTGATAAAGAAGCCGTTAGCGGATATTTGCCCTCATACAAAGCTAAAGCCCTAAGGGTAGGAAGACAAAAATCTTTGGCAAACTCTTCTCTTATGTCCTCTACTATCGCCTCTATCGCTCCAGCTTTTCTAGCTTTTTCTGGTATTTCAGAAAGCTCTTCTTTTTGCCCTACATCCGCAGTATAGGTTATTACCTCAAAGCCTCTTTCAGTAAGCCATCTTACTATAATTGACGTATCCAAACCACCAGAGTATGCAAGTATCACTCTTTTTGCCATTCTATTATTATACTTCAAAAATTAAAGTTTCCCTGTCTTTACAAGCTTTATAGAATATCCTTTATGCTATACTATACTTTAAATGAAAATAGCCCTTATACATGACTGGCTTATAACGCTGGGAGGAGCTGAAAAAGCTCTTGAGGCTATATATGAGCTTTATCCATCTAATATATATACACTTGTTAAGGATGATGATAACTTAAAGAAGTCAGTTTTTGAAAATGCTATTATAGAAACTTCTTTCATACAAAAGCTACCAAAAGCAAAAAAACTGTATAGAAATTATCTTCCTTTGTTTCCATTTGCTATAGAGCAATTTGATTTATCAGGGTATGATGTTGTAATATCCTCCTCTCATGCAGTGGCAAAAGGTGTTTTAACAAGTTCAAGTCAGCTTCATATATGTTATTGCTACACGCCAATTAGGTATGCATGGGATTTATATTACGATTATTTAAAAGAAAGTGGGCTTGATAAAGGTTTAAAAAGCTTGATAGCAAGATATATTTTACACAAGATAAGATTGTGGGATATTGTAAGCTCAAATAGAGTGGACCATTTTGTGGCCATATCAAATTATATAGCTAAAAGGATAAAGAAGGTTTATGGCAAAAATGCAACTGTCATATATCCACCAGTAGACGTAGATAAATTTGACGTTTATACGAAAAAAGAAAATTTTTATATCACAGCTTCAAGGTTTGTGCCTTATAAAAAAATAGATTTGATAGTAGAGGCTTTTTCAAAGATGCCAGAAAAAAGGCTTGTAGTGATTGGAGATGGACCAGATTTTGAAAAAGTAAAAGAAAAAACTTCTAAAAACGTAGAGCTTTTAGGGTATCAGCCTTTTGAGGTGTTGAAAGACTATATGAAAAGAGCAAAGGCCTTTGTTTTTGCAGCCGAAGAAGATTTTGGTATAGCACCAGTGGAAGCTCAAGCCTGTGGCACGCCCGTTGTAGCTTATGGAAAAGGCGGGGCTAGTGAAACGGTAATTGATGGTGAAACAGGCATATTTTTCAAAAACCAGAGTACTGAGGATATAATAGAAGCCATAAAACGTTTTGAAAAAATAGAAGATAGTTTTTATGCTTTTAAAATAAGAAAAAATGCTGAAAGGTTTAGCAAAGATAGATTTAAAAAGGAGTTTAAAGAATTTGTGGATAAGAAGATAGATGAATTTTTCAGCTAGCTTGTTCCTAATCAAAATTTTCAAAAATATTTTATAATATTGATATGGAATTCGAGTTTTCGGAAAGACTTAAGGTTTTGCCACCTTATTTGTTTGCGGCGATTGACAAGAAGAAAAGAGAAAAGGCTGCCCAAGGGGCAGATATAATAGACTTGGGTATAGGTGACCCAGATCTTCCTACTCCTAGCCCTATAGTGGAAGCTGGTAAGGTTGCTTTAGAAAAGCCAGAGCATCACAGATACCCTTCTTATGAGGGTATGTACTCCTTTAGAAAGGCTGTAGCAGATTGGTATAAAAGACGTTTTGGCGTAACGCTTGATCCTGATAAAGAAGTGGTAACTCTCATAGGTTCTAAAGAAGGAATAGCTCATTTTCCACTTGCTTTTGTAAACCCTGGGGATTATGTGCTTTGTCCAGATCCAGGCTATCCAGTCTACAAAATTTCTACCATATTTGCAGGCGGCACTCCATACATGCTTCCTTTGAAAGAAGAAAATGGATTTTTACCAGATATTGATTCGATACCTCAAAACGTTTTGCAAAAAGCAAAGATTATATGGGTAAACTATCCAAACAATCCAACCTCAGCAAAAGCCCCAGATTATTTTTACAAAAAGCTCATAGACTTTGCCCATAAGTACGGTATTATAATAGCTTCTGACCTGGCTTACTCTGAAATATATATATCAGAACCACCTCGCTCTATTATGGAATTTGAGGGTGCCAAAGATGTGGCTATTGAATTTCATTCTTTATCAAAGACCTACAACATGACAGGTTGGCGTATTGGGATGGCGGTGGGCAACGAAAAGCTTATAGCTGGTCTTGGTAAAGTTAAAACAAACGTTGACTCTGGACAATTCCAAGCTATACAAGAAGCAGGTATAAAAGCTCTTAGTTTGGACGATAGCATAGTGCAAAATTTAAGAGATATATACAAAGAAAGAAGAACGGTCATGACCCAAGCACTAAAATCTATAAACCTCGATGTGTTTGAATCAGATGCCACATTCTACCTTTGGATAAAAGTACCTAAAGGTTACACCTCAGCTAGTTTTGCTGAGCTTTTGTTAGATAAATTAGCAATAGTGGTAACACCAGGTAGTGGTTTTGGTGAAACTGGTGAAGGGTACTTTAGAATATCTCTTACGGTGGACACAAACAGATTAAAAGAGGCCGCTGAAAGAATAAAAAGCCTAAGCTTATGATAGATAAAGAGCTTTTAGACATCTTGGCTTGCCCTAAATGTAAGGGCGAGCTTATCTACAACAAAGATAAAAATATTTTAATATGTGGGGCTTGTAAGCTTGTTTATACAATAGAAGACGATATTCCCATCATGCTCATAGAACAAGCCAAACCTCTTGATGAATACATCAAAAAATCCTAATCTTATTTGTGGATGGGGTAGGTTCCCTTGTATAGAAGCAAGTATCTTAAATAAGATAGATTTTTCTAAAAGCTTTATACCAAGGGCTTACGGCAGAAGCTATGGTGATGAATCCCTTTACAAAAACGTTTATGACTCTACCAATTTAAATTTATTCGTAGATATAGATTTAGAAAGAGAATATATAGAAGTTCAAGGCGGTGTTCAGCTTAAACATATATTAAAACTCTTAATACCAAAAGGCTATACATTGCCGGTAGTCCCAGGCACATCTTTTGTAAGTGTGGGAGGAGCTATTGCAAACGATATACATGGTAAAAGCTCAAGAGGCGCTTTTGGAGATTTTATAGAAAGCTTTGAGATATTAACACCAAAAGGCTTATACAAATGTTCTAAAGATGAACATAGTGATTTATTTTTTGGGACCATTGGGTCTATGGGGCTTTTAGGAGTGATAATAAAAGCACGGCTGAAAATAACAAAAGGAAGCCCTTACATAAAACAAAACATAATACCTACAAAGGGTATAGAAAATGCTATGGAGATATTAGAGAAGTTTGATAAAGATTATGAGTTTTCTGTATGCTGGATAGATGCTTTTACAGAGAATGCTTTAGTGATGTTTGGAGATTACGCTTATTATGAAAAGCTTCCCCTTGATTTAAAACTTCGTTTTAAGGCTTTTAAAGAGAAAAAGACTATAGATATTCCGTTTATTATGCCAAGTTTTGTGATAAACGATTTAGATATAAGAGCTTACAATATGTACTATCTTAATAAGATGCCAAAGGGTGAATCTTTGGTGCATTATTTTGATTTTTTCTTTCCTCTTGATAATATAAAAAACTGGAATAGGCTATACGGAAAAAGAGGCTTTTTGCAGTATCAGTTTGTAGGACCAAAAGAAGCTATTTTAGAAGTTTTTAACGTTATAAAATCTCATCAAATTTATCCATATCTGGTGGTGTTAAAAAGGTTAAAAAACGCTCCAAATAGAGTATTTTCTTTTGTAAAAGAAGGTTTTACACTGGCTCTTGATTTTCCTGTAAAAGGCGATGTGCTGAAGATGCTTAACAAGTTTGATGAGGTGGTGATGCGTCATAACGGGCTCATATATATGGCTAAAGACTCTAGGCTTCCTAAAGAAGTTTTTCAATACATATACAAAGACCAAATAAAAGCTTTGATGTCTTTAAAAGCCAAATACGATGAAAATAATATTTTAAAGTCTTTGATGTTTGAAAGGCTTTTTATGAGATAATCAATATATGGAGAAAATAGTAATTACCGGAAGAGCAAACGTGGGTAAATCCACTTTGTTTAATAAGATTTTAAAAAGAAGGGTATCCATAGTAGAAAATATACCTGGTATTACAAGAGATGTTATAGAATCTAAGGCAAGTTTTCAAGACAAGGTATTTAAAATAGTAGACACTGGTGGTCTCACCGATTCTAAAGAAGAAATATCAAGAGCTATAAAAGAGAAGGTGCTAAGACTATACGAAGAGGCTTATAAAATTGTTTTTGTAGTAGATGGCAAGGCTGGACTTATGCCAGAGGATAAAGATATAGCAAAGCTTCTTTATCCATACAAAGATAAAGTATATGTGGCAGTAAACAAAACAGACAGCAAAAAAGCAAGTGCAGCTGAGTTTTATGAGCTTGGATTTGAGAATATTTTTGAGATATCAGCCGCACATGGGACCGGGGTTTTTGAGCTTTTAGAAGAAATAACAAAATATCTGATGCCTTCTGAAGAAATAGAAGAAAAAGCTGGTTTTATAAGGCTTAGCCTCATAGGAAAACCAAACAGTGGCAAATCATCTTTATTAAACTCTATACTAAAGCAAGACAGGGTTATTGTTTCAAACATAGCTGGAACTACAAGGGATGCGGTAGATGTAGAGTTTAGCTTCGAGGGCAAAGATTTTATATTGGTTGACACAGCAGGTATAAGAAGAGCCCCAAACATAGAGTATGGAGTGGAATTTTTTGCTGTAAATAGAAGCTTAGAAGCCATAGAAAAATCCGATGTATGTGCTCTTGTGATAGATGCTACAGAAGGAGTATCAAGACAAGATATGAGGCTTGCAAGCCTTGTAAATAGGAAAGGAAAAGGCTTGATAGTAGTATTAAACAAAATAGATTTGATAAAAGATTTAGAAGGTTTAAAAAAACACGTAGACAAAAAGTTGGAGTTTGTATATTTTGCCCCAAAGGTTTATGTGTCGGCCAAGGATGGTACAAACGTATTTAGCATACTACAAAAAGCCGTAGACATATACAGCGAATACACAAGGACTATAAAAACATCTTTTGTGAATAGGGTCGTTGAAAAGATTTTAGAAGAGTACCCTCAAAACTCTACAAAGCCTGTAAAAGTTTATTATGTTGTATTTTCATCAAGACCACCTACCATTGTACTTCACACCAACAACAAAGATTTTTGGCGAGAAGACTATCTTAGATTTTTTGAGAAAAAGTTAAGAGAAAAGCTAAACATAAACTATGCTCCTTTGAATATAATATTAAAAGAGCATCAGAAAAAAGAGGTGTAATGCTATGAATAATGTTTTGATGGGTGTTGCAAAAGCGGGTATAAAAGAATCTGGTAAAGAGGATTTGCTTGTTATAAAGCTTCCATTTTCTTGTGAAGCTCACTTTGTTTTTACTACCAATCATTTTGTCGCTGCTCCAGTGATGTATTCTAAAAATATGCTTGAAATATCAGGTGGTAAAGTAAGCGCTTTGGTGATAAACAGCGGAAACGCCAACTGTGGTACCGGTATAGAAGGCTATGAGCATGCCAAGATGATGGGAGAAAAGGTAGCAAGCCTTTTTGACGTCCCAAAGGAAGAGGTCCTTGTATTTTCAACGGGACTAATAGGTAAGCCTCTTCCTATCATAAACATCTTAGAGGGTATTGAGTATGCTATCAATCATCTTGAGGTTTTAGACCTTGAAATGGCAGCAAAAACCATATCTACTACAGATAGATTTCCAAAGTACGCTTTCTGCAAAAAGGATGAATACGAAGCTTTTTGTTTTGGTAAAGGGGCTGGTATGATACACCCTGATATGGCTACGATGCTTTCTTTTTGTTTTACAAACTCAAAACTTATGCCAAGAAAAGACTTTGATAAGATTTTAGAAAATACCTTTAACTCTATAGATGTAGATGGATGTCAAAGTACCAACGATTCTTTTGGTGTTGTATCTTACGGGGATTTTGAATATTCTGAGGATGTTTACAACTGTGTATATAAAGTTTGTAAAGAAGTGTCTGATATGATAGTAAAAGATGGCGAAGGAGCTACAAAACTTATAAGCATAGAGGTAAAACACGCCAGCATAAAAACTAAAGCTAGAGTTATAGCAAACGCCGTAGCTATCTCAAACCTTGTAAAAACTGCTATGTTTGGATCAGACCCAAATTGGGGTCGCATATTGGCAGCGGCTGGTTCTACCGCTTTCCCCATAGATCCATTGAAAATTAGCCTTACTATAATGGGCGTAAAAGTGTACGATAAAGGACCTCTTCATTTTAATAAAAAACACTTAAGTGAAAAGATGAGAGAAGCTCAAGAAATAGATATAGTGCTCGATTTGAGAGAAGGTAAAGAAAGTTTTAGTTATAGATTTTCTGATCTTGGTTATGAATACGTAAAGATTAACGCTGAATATACTACTTAGGTTTTCCTTTTAAAAAGATTGTCAAGGGAAGTGAGCCTATCAAGAAACAAAACACCGTTCAAATGGTCTAACTCATGCTGAAAGAGTACCGCTTCAGGACCCTCTAAATCTAGTATTATCTCATTTTCTTTTTCGTCTAGAGCTTTTATCGTAATATATTTATATCTTTGTATATTTGCCGTATATTCTGGTATGCTAAGACAACCTTCTCTAAAGATTATGCTGTCTTCGGCTTTTATTATAGTTGGATTTATAAGAGTTAAAAGTCCATGATGAGTTTTTGGTGGTTTTCTAAATCTAGAGGCATCCATTACTATTATATTTTTTAGAATGCCTACCTGAGAAGAAGCTATACCTGTACAAAAATCCTTGGAGTACATTGTTTCTTTTAGATTCTCTATATGTGTTATAATACCGTCATCAATTTGTCCTACATCTTTAGACTTTTCTTTTAAAATAGGGTTTGGATAGATTAGGATATCGTATATCAAAGGACTTCTTTGCAAACCTCCTGCAAAGATATATCTACGTTTAGTTCTCTTGATAGTTCTTTCAGAGATTTTTCCAAAGAAGATAAGCTTATATCTTTTAATTCTGCTTCCATTAGCATTATGTAAATATCTTTTAGTTTATGGGTTCTTAAATCTGTTATGTTTATATTTTTTGATGCTAAAAGCTTTGAAACTTTGTAGACTATGCCAGCTTTATCTGCGCCGTATATAGATATTATAACGTTGCAAACTGATGGCTTTGACACTTCTTCCTCTTCTACTTGGTTTATATAAACTTCTATGTTCTCAAGCTTGAAATCTTCTTTAGAAATCAGGTTTTCTGAAGTGAAAAGAAGCATTATAACAAATTGGTTTGATAACCTACTCATAGAAGAATCTTCTATATTGGCACCTTTTTTATACAGTATCTCCGTAATAGAAGCTACTATACCCGGTTTATCCTTTCCAAAAGCTGTCAGTATATATTTTTTCATAAAATTTTAATGGAGCGAGTGACGGGACTCGAACCCGCAACAACCACGTTGGCAACGTGGTGCTCTACCATTGAGCTACACTCGCTTAGCTTACATATTATAGCATGTTTACTTACTGTATGCAATATGATATATATTATATTTTATATTCTCTTACATATTAAGCTTTTGATATATAATATATAAAAACTTGTTAGGAGTGCAACATGGAGTATAGGATTGAAAAGGATACGATGGGCGAAATAAAAGTACCTTCCGATAAGTATTGGGGTGCCCAAACCCAAAGGTCGTTGATGTATTTTAATATTTCAAACGATGTAATGCCAATGGAAGTTATAAGAGCTTTAGCCCTCATCAAAAAAGCGGCAGCTATTGTAAACAATGAACTAGGAAAATTGGACGATTATAGAAAAGATTTGATAGTAAAAGTAGCGGATGAAATTTTAGAAGGTAAGTTGGACGAGCATTTTCCTTTGAAAGTTTGGCAAACTGGGTCTGGCACTCAGAGCAACATGAACGTAAACGAAGTAATAGCCAATAGAGCTTCAGAAATAGCTGGAAAGCCTCTTGGTTCAAAAGACCCAATACATCCCAATGACCATGTTAATATGTCTCAATCTTCCAACGATACATTCCCTACAGCTATGCATATATCTGCTGTCCAAATACTTCAAGACAGACTAATACCGGCTATAGAATATTTAAGAGATGCTTTAAAAGAAAAAGCAGAAGAGTTTAAAGACATAGTGAAGATAGGCAGGACACATCTTCAAGACGCTGTACCTATGACATTAGGACAGGAGTTTGGTGGCTATGTGCATCAGCTTGATACTGCTCTTGAGCGCATAAAGTTGGTGTTGCCGGAGCTAAAAGAAATAGGAATAGGTGCCACGGCAGTAGGTACTGGTTTAAATGCTCCAAAGGGATTTGACAAAAGAATGGTGGAAGTTTTGTCCGAGCTTACTGGCATAGATTTCAAACCTTCAAGAAACAAATTTGCTTTTCTTAGCTCCCACGATCCCTTTGTGATGGCTAGCGGTGCTATGAAATCTTTGGCAGCTGCTCTTATGAAAATAGCAAACGATATAAGATGGCTTGGCTCTGGTCCTAGGGCTGGTATAGGAGAGCTCATACTTCCTGCCAACGAACCAGGCTCTTCTATAATGCCAGGTAAAGTAAACCCCACTCAATCAGAGGCTATGACTATGGTTTGTGTACAAGTGATGGGTAACGATGCCGCTATAGGATTTGCTGATTCTCAAGGTAATTTTGAATTAAACGTATTTAACCCAGTTATCATATTTAACTTTTTAAATTCCGCAAAACTCTTGTCAGATGCCATGAGATCCTTTGCAGACCATATGATAAAGGGTATCAAACCAAACCTTAAAAAGATAAACTCCTACGTTCAAGAGTCTTTAATGCTTGTTACAGCTCTTAATCCTTATATAGGATATGATAACGCTGCTAAAATAGCAAAAACTGCCTACGAGAAAGATATATCTTTAAAACAAGCCGCAGTGGAGCTTGGCATATTGACAGATGAAGAATTTGATAAGTATGTAAAGCCGGAGAAGATGGCAAAGCCCCATGAAGATTGAACCTTTAATGTTTTTAGAATCAGCGGATAGAACCTACTTTTGGCATCCTTTTACTCAGATGAAAGTATACGAAGAAGAAGGGGGCATAATATTTGAGAAAGGAGAAGGGGTATATTTGTACGATATATATGGAAATAAATACATAGATGCTATATCTTCTTTGTGGTGCAATATTCATGGACATAATCACCCAAAGCTAAACGATGCTTTGATAAAACAACTAAACAAAGTAGCCCATACTACCACTCTTGGCAATTCAAACGTTCCTGCTATATTGCTTTCTAAAAAGCTTGTAGACATAACCCCATCTTGTCTTCAAAGGGTTTTTTATTCAGAAGATGGGGCTGAAGCAATGGAGATAGCTATAAAATTAAGCTATCATTATTTTAAAAACTTAGGAGAGGATAGACCTTATTTTATAAGCTTTGAAGGAGCTTATCATGGTGATACTATAGGAAGTGTAAGTGTTGGCAGCGTCTCAATATTTCACGATACTTACAAACCTCTTCTTTTTAAAACCTATAAACTGCCATCTCCTTACCATTTTACTAAAAGCCATAATGTTCAAGAACTTTTGGATATGCTAGAAAAGCTTTTATCTGAGATAAAAGATAAAACTTCCGCCGTAGTTATGGAATCTGGCATGCAGGCGGCCTCGGGATTTTTGGTATATCCAAAAGGATTTATGAAAAGCGTTTATGAGATGGCTAAGCACTATGGAGTGCTTTTTATAGCTGACGAAGTAGCCACTGGTTTTGGTAGGACTGGTAGCATGTTTTATGTAGAACAAGAGGGTATATGCCCTGATTTTATGGCACTCGGAAAAGGTATAACAGGTGGATATATGCCTTTGGCGGCTACTCTTACCACAAAAGCCATATACGATGCTTTTTTAGGTGAATACGAAGAACTAAAACACTTTTTCCACGGTCACACCTACACTGGCAACAACCTTGCTTGTGCCGTTGCTCTTAAAAACATAGAAATCTTTGAAGAAGAAAACGTTTTGGAGCTTTTACAAGATAAGATAAAACATCTTGAAGAGCGTTTAAAAGAGTTTGAACATTTAAAACATGTAAAAGAAGTAAGACAGCTTGGATTTATGGCTGCTATTGAACTTGCCAAAGATAAAAAAGAGCCTTACAACGTAAAAGAAAGAATAGGCTTTAAAGTAGCTAAACATGCCAAATCAAAAGGTGTTTTCTTAAGACCTCTTGGTAACAATATGACCCTTGTAATGCCATTGTCTATAAAATTTGAGGAAATGGACAAGGTTTTAGACGCTTTATATGAAAGTATTAAAGCTATAACGGAGGATTTATGAAGTATTTTTTGTTAAAGACAGAACCAAGCGCTTATTCATACGATATGCTGGAAAAAGAGGGTAAAAACGTTTGGGATGGTGTTAAAAATCCATTGGCTCAGAAGTTTATTAAAAGCGCTAAATCAGGCGATATGGCATATATATATCACACTGGAGACGAAAAGGCTATAGTAGGTCTTGCCAAAATAGCATCAGCACCTTATCAAGATGCTTCTGGCTTGTTTGTATTTGATGTAGTGCCTGTAAGGAGGTTAAAAAGAAATATAACCTTATCTGAAATTAAATCTAACGAAGCTTTTAAAGATTTTTACTTAGTAAGAATGCCAAGATTGTCTGTTATGGAAGTGCCAGAAAACTTAGTTAAAATCATAGATAAT
This sequence comes from Hydrogenobaculum acidophilum, assembly GCF_054656715.1. Taxonomy (NCBI): domain Bacteria; kingdom Pseudomonadati; phylum Aquificota; class Aquificia; order Aquificales; family Aquificaceae; genus Hydrogenobaculum; species Hydrogenobaculum acidophilum. The sequence goes on along the minus strand of NZ_BAAHXP010000013.1, from coordinate 9,812 downwards.
CTAGAAAATGAATACCATTGATTTATCTCATGTTAAAAAAAATGGAACCATAGGTGGAATACTTCTAACAACTTCTATCATACCATTTATAGGTATAATTGGATTTTTTTCAGGACTCCTATTTATAGCAAAAGCCGTTGTTGAACTTAGCAATGCTATCAAAGATCGACTAATTTATAAAAAGTTTATGGCAGGTTTTATGCCAAATATCATTCTTGCTATTGGACTTCTTATATTCGAGATATTTTTTGGTGTTGGATATCTGATAGCCAAAAACCTGAAGGCTCAAGGAAGTCCTACTGTGTTTTTTTTACTTATATCAATTATGGTATTTTTGCTAGGGTATATCCTAGGTATCATAGTAGCTTACCATTACAAATTAGCGTTTAATAAAATATATGACGCCACAAAAGATATTTATTTCAAAAAAGCAGGCGAAATTATGTTTTTGGGCTCATTGCTGGCAATAGTAGGAATAGGGATAGTGTTGGTATATATCTCTTATATTTTTATTTTAAAAGCTTTTATAGACTTGCCTAAAAATATTAAAGCGTAAGATTCTATTAAAAGCCAAAAACTATCTTTTATATGGGAATTCTAAATCTAGCTCTATTTCTTTTACTTGTCTTTCAAATTCCCTCAACAAAAGCTTTCCAGTTCTAGAAAGGTCATAGTATGTATGGTTTCTATGCTTTACGGATTTTAACCTCTTATCCTTTGAATGATAGTTGACAATAGGGGCTGTCACTTTTTCAAGTAGCCCCATGTCTAAAAGTTTTTTATGTATATCAAAAGCCTCTTGTAAGCTTATGTGAAACCTATAAGATATAAGCTTAGAATAGTCTGGGCCCATTATCTTGTGGTATTTCAAAATTTTTAGCTCTAACTCAGATAAATCATATTCATGCCCATCAAACACAAATTTCATCTTTTAACTCTTTGTAAAGCGGAAAAGCTTCGCAAAGATTCTTAACTTCTTCTCTTGCTTTGTTGATAGTATCTTCTGAATAATCTTTTAACACTTTTGATATTATTTTTGCTATAACTCTCATTTGATCTTCTTTCATACCTCTTGTGGTAAGAGCCGGTGTTCCTATCCTTATGCCGCTTGTTTTTGTGGGTGGTAACGGGTCAAAGGGTACAGCGTTTTTGTTTACCGTAATACCAGCTTCTCCTAGCCTATTTTCAGCCTCTTTTCCAGTAAGGTTTAGATTTCTTAAGTCTACCAACACCATATGAGAGTCTGTGCCGCCAGTTAATACGTTTATACCTTCTTTTAAAAGCTCTTCAGCCAACACTTTAGCATTTTTGACCACTTGAGATGCGTACTCTTTAAACTCATCGCTCATAGCTTCCTTGAAACATACAGCTTTGGCAGCTATTACATGCATTAAAGGTCCGCCTTGTATTCCTGGAAATACGCTTTTGTCTATATCTTTGGCAAACTCTTGTTTTGACAATATAAAACCACTTCTTGGACCCCTTAAAGTCTTATGAGTGGTAGATGTAACAAAATGAGATACTTCCACAGGACTCGGATACACACCGCCTGCCACAAGACCAGAATAGTGAGCCATGTCCACCATAAGATAAGCGCCCACTGAATCTGCTATCTCTCTCATCTTAGCCCAATCTATAACACGAGGATAAGCAGAAGCCCCACCTATTATCATCTTAGGTTTGTACTCTTTAGCTAATTTGTACATCTGATCGTAATCTATAAGATAATCGCTTTCTCTAACCCCGTAGTAAACAGCGTTGTATATTTTACCTGAGAAATTTACTGTAGCCCCATGCGTTAAATGTCCACCATGAGCTAAACTCATACCTAGTATTGTATCACCAGGCTTTAACACTGCCATATAAACAGCCATGTTGGCTTGCGAGCCTGAATGAGGCTGGACGTTTGCATGCTCTGCACCGAAAAGCTCTTTCGCCCTTTGAATAGCTAAGTCTTCTACTACATCCACATATTCACATCCACCGTAATATCTTTTATGTGGTAAACCTTCTGCATATTTGTTTGTAAGCACAGAGCCTTGAGCTTCCATTATCTCAAGAGATGTGAAGTTTTCTGATGCTATCATCTCAAGGTAAGAGTTTTGCCTGTTTAGCTCAGCTACTATGGCATCATAAATCTCTTTGTCTTTGGCTTTTAAAAACATAAAAACCTCCTTTAAGCACCTATTTGATAGTACTCAAAACCTAAATTTTTCATTTTATCTTTGTTGTACTGGTTTCTACCATCGAAGATAATGGGATTTTTGAGTCTTTTTTTCATTTCTTCAAAATCCGGGCTTCTAAACTCCTTCCACTCTGTTATAAGAAACATGGCATCTGCATTGTTTAAAGCATCGTATTTGCTATTGAAGTAAGATACGTTTGGATTATCTTTTAAATAAAAATTCTTAGCTTGTTCCATGGCTACTGGGTCGTAGGCTTGTATCTTCGCTCCTCTTTTTGTAAGTTCGTTGATAATAACTATAGAGCTTGCTTCTCTCATATCATCGGTCTCTGGCTTAAAACTAAGTCCCCATACGGCAAACACCCTATCTTTTAAATTTTCACCGAAACGCTTTATAGCTTTTTCTACTAGGACCTTTTTCTGTCTTACGTTTACATCTTCCACTGCTTTTAATATTTTTGGCTCATACCCTACGTTCTCAGCTATTTTGATAAGGGCGTTTACATCCTTTGGAAAACAACTGCCGCCGTATCCGCATCCAGGATATATAAAGTGATACCCTATTCTTGGGTCAGAGCCTATGCCTATTCTCACTTTGTTCACATCTGCTCCAACTCTTTCGCATATATTTGCTATCTCGTTCATAAAACTTATTTTTGTAGCAAGCATAGCGTTTGCTGCATACTTTGTCATCTCGGCAGATTTTACGTCCATAGCTATAAACCTTTCATGGTTTCTCGTGAAAGGAGCGTAAAGCTCTTTCATTAGCTCTATAGCTTCTTCAGAATCTGCGCCTACTATTACTCTATCTGGTTTCATGAAATCTTCTATAGCGGCCCCTTCTTTTAAAAACTCTGGGTTTGATATTACATCAAAAGTAAAGTTTAATCCCCTTTTATCTAATTCTTCTTGTATTGCTTCTTGTACTTTTATGGCTGTGCCTACAGGAACTGTGGATTTGTTTATAACATACTTGTGTCTATTCATATATTTACCTATATCTCTTGCTACGTTTAAAACATGTTTTAAATCAGCACTTCCATCCTCTCCCATTGGTGTACCAACTGCTATAAAGATAATATCAGTGTTTTCTACGACATCTTTTATGTCGGTAGTAAAAAACAACCTTCCTTGAGAAGTGTTTCTTCTTACAAGTTCTTCTAAGCCAGGTTCGTATATGGGTATTATGCCTTGTTTTAACTTTTCAATCTTTTCTTTATCTATATCAACGCAATAAACTTCGTTACCCATTTCGGCAAAACAAGTGCCGGTTACAAGTCCTACGTATCCAGTACCAACAATTGATAGTTTCATGATTTTATTATAACATTAACTTAAAGAAGCCATGACATCTTTGTCTATCTCAAAGTTTGATATGACCTCCTGTACATCGTCTAACTCATCAAGATGTTCTAATAAATTTAGAAGCTTTTTTGCAGTATCAACATCTTTTATCTCAACAGTGGTAGTTGGTATGAGAGTAGTCTTGGCGCTTTCTATGGTAAACCCTTTGCTTACTAAAGAATCTTTTACAGTGTATACGTCTTTTGGGTTTGTATAGACTGAAAACATTTCTTCACCAGTTTCAACATCGTCAGCACCAGCTTCTAAAGCAGCTTCTATAAGCTTTTCTTCTTCTGTAGACTCTCTTGGTATCTCTATTACTCCTTTTTGCTCAAACAAGTAAGATACACATCCAGAAGACCCTAAATTACCACCGTGTTTTGAAAATGCATGTCTTACTTCAGATGTTGCTTTATTTCTATTGTCTGTTGCTACTATCACCATTATAGCGGTGCCGCCTGGTCCATATCCTTCGTATACTATTTCCTCTAAATTTCCCTCTTTATCACCACCAGACCCTCTTTTTATAGCTTTTTCTATGGTATCCATAGGCATGCTTACTTTTCTAGCGGCATCTATAGCCATCCTTAGTCTTGGATTCGCGTTTGGGTCTGGTCCACCTAGCTTTGTAGCTACAGTTATTTCTCTTATTAGTTTTCCAAAAAGCTTACCCTTTTGCGCATCAACCTTTGCTTTTTTATGTTTAATCTGTGCCCAATGACTATGTCCTGCCATATTCTAAACTCCTACTTATTAAATTTTCCAATTTTAAGTATGCTTCCATATTTCATAAGTTCCCATATAACTTTTGTGGCTTCGTCAAACTCAAAGACCTCACCACCAAAACCATTTTTAAACATATAAGCATCTTCTTTCCTTGAAAAAGCTAATGCTGACGGTGAACAGCAAGGCGTAGCAGCAGAGCCAAGCACATAGTATGCCGATGTTCCGCTTAAAAGATTACAAGTAATGAAATCTTTTGTAGTGATAGCTTCTATAGGGTCTATTATGCTTTTATATAAAAGTAATCCACAATGGGGGCAACACGTATGCACTTGTTTTCCATTTTCTAAGTGAAAAGTAAATCTCAACCTATCGTCGTTTTCTTTTTGGCAAAAGGCACACTTATCCTTTTCTTTGTCTTTAGTTTCTTTGATACTTCTATTTGCTACCTCTAGTTTCCCATATTTTCTTATTATAAGCCCTTCTTTTTCCAGCTCTTTTAAATCTCTATATATGCTCATTAAGGATACACCAAACTTTTCTGCCAATTTTTTCGTATTTTGCTCTCCTTCTTTGATAAGCTTTAAGATTTCCCTTTTTCTATCCACGATAATATTATAAAGTTTTTTTATATTAAAAGCAACAAAAACGAATTTGATATATAAATTAGAATATCTTTATATTTATATCTCTTCTTTAAATATAAGAAACAATTAAAGAAACTTTTTAATAAACAATATAAACTTTATAAAGAATATTGAGGAGGTTGTTATGAGAAAAGCTATTTTAATGCTTGGACTTTCTGTTGGTTTGGCAAATGCTACCGTTATGATGGATGCTAACTATGCTAGAGAACTATGTAGCCTTTGGGACCAGACCCCAGCTCTTGTTAACATGGCTTCGTCAAGTAGCGAATGGAGAGGAGCTCCAGTGAGAAAGCTTTTCTTATACAGAAAAGACTGCTCTCCAAATAGGCAGATAGAGCTTTACATCCAGAACATGAACGGTAAAGCAGAGTGCATATACGGAGGTTGGGCTAAAGATAGACGCACTGGAAACGACTTTCTTATGTACGCTACTACAAAACATTGGATAGAAATGGGTAGAGGTGAGTATGGTCCTATGCACGCTATGATGTTTGGCGAGCTTTCTTTCTCAGGACCAAAATTTGTAGCGATGGCAAACATGGGTCCCTTTTCTAAGTTTTTGAGGCTTATAGGAAGAATACCGGCCCAAACAAACGTGTGTCCTTAGACTTTTAAACAGTGGATGGGGGTTGGGAGAGGAGGTTGTTAAGATAGTTATAAACATCATCTCTGTTTGATTTGTAAATCTTACCTAGGCTTATGGCTTCTTCTTTTGTAAGGAGTCCTTTAACTCTAATTGATTGTATAAACTGAGTAATATTTTTTGGATTTTTAGAAAAATTTCCTCTGTCAAAGTCAAGGATATAAATCTTCAGCGCATCGTCTATGAGAATATTCTTATATTCTTTATCAAATTCACCTCTATTTATCCCTACACTATCAAGATAGTAAGCTGCTTCAAGTATAGATTTTAAAACTTTTAATTGATTTTCTTTTTCTAAAAGCCAAAAAACTTTTTCAAAGGGTTTAGCATCTATATATTTATAAACAAAAAAATCTTCTCCTTGACAAACTATTTGAGGAAACCTGATATCTTTATATAAGCAAGATAATATATTTGCCTCTTTTTGAATAGCGTAAAAAGCCTCTTGGTGTATGGCTTTTTTTATACAAAATTGTTCATTTCCTTCTTTGAATGTATAAACTTCTCCTCTCCAACCTTTTGCCAGAAAACAAATATCTTTATCTTTAACAAACTCTTCAAAGTTCACAAGAAGCTTCTGCAGTAGCCACAGCTTTCATAATGCTTGAAGCTTTTGAGATAGATTCAAGATATTCTTTTTCAGGTATAGAATCAGCCACTATGCCAGCCCCGGCTTGAGTATAGATTGTATCTTCTAATATAGTTGCTGTCCTTATGCCTATAGCAAAATCCATATTTTGATTTAAGCTGATGTATCCTATAGCTCCGCCGTATACATTTCTTTTTGTAGGTTCCAACTCTTCTATTATTTGCATAGCTCTTACTTTTGGAGCCCCGGATAAAGTTCCGGCAGGTAACGCATGTTTTATTACTTCAAACAAAGTATGCTTTTTTGTTTTTTTACCATATACGTTTGATACTATATGTATAACATGGGAAAACTTCTCTATATGCATCATGTTATCTACATAAACGCTTCCTGGCTCTGCTATTGCTCCTATATCGTTTCTAGCCAAATCCACCAACATAACATGCTCGGCTATCTCTTTTTCGTCGCTTAAAAGTTTTTTTGCAAGTTCTTCATCTTCTTCTGGCGTATTTCCTCTTTTTATAGTGCCAGCTATAGGTCTTATTTCAATTACATCGTCCTGTACTTTCACCAACGTTTCTGGTGAAGAGCCAATTATTTTTAACTTATCAAAATCTAAAAAATACATGTAAGGAGAATGGTTTAAAAATCTAAGTACTCTATATATATTTAAAGGGTTTATGCTTATTTTTTTATGAAATCTTTGAGATGGTACCACTTGTATAACATCGCCATTTTCTATATAGTTTTTGCATATGTTTACCATGTTTATAAATTCTTCTCGCGTCATGTTTGGAATCCATTCTTCTAGCTTGGGTTCTTTTAAGTTTATATCAAGAAAAGATGGATTTTGAGTGTTTTTGAGTTTATAAATTATGTCCTGCAAATCCTTTAAAGCGCTGTCATAATCTCTTCTAACATCTCTTATCCTTACAAGTTTTACTATTTTTATAGTGGCTTTTAGATTATCAAAAATTATTAGAAAATCAGTAAAAACCATATCTATATCAGGAATATCTATACCTGTTTTGGGGCTTTTAGCATATTTTTCTATAGGATGATAGTATTTTACAATATCATAGCTTATGTATCCTACAAACCCACCACAAAATTTACCCAGCGTTTTATCATCGTAAAATCTTAAACTGTTGTATAGCTTTTCCAGGCCTTCTAAAGGCTTTATAACTTCTTCTTCAACAATATCGTCTTTTTTTATCAAACATTTATCGTTTTTGTACTGAAATCTTAGGCTACCACCCTTACACACAAAAGAATATCTTCCCCAGTTTTCTTTGGTTTCAGCACTTTCTAAAAGAATATTTAAACTATCGTCTTTTAGCTTGTAAAAAACGGAAAAAGGTGTTTCAGAATCAGCCAGTATTTCTGTATAAATAGGAATTACATCATAATCTTCACTAAGTCTAGCAAAAACGTCTTTTTCTATGTTTACTTTCATTTCTATTATTATAGCATTAAGATACTTTTTTGTATAAAGGTGAGTCTTCTCTAGTTTTTACCTGAGACTTGTATATAGAAACATCGCCAGATATCAGGTAAGATGTGGCCACTGCTAACATACAAGCTGGTAGTAGCTGGTAGCTTCCGGTCATTTCTACTACCATGAGAGTAACGGCTATTGGTACTTTCCCGGTGGCGCCAAAAAGAGATAGCATACCAACTATAGAAAAAGCACCTATATTTTGGCTATGCACTAAAGATGGAAATAAATCATGAAATATAACACCCATTCCAGCGCCTAAAAATCCACCTATAAAAAGACCCGGTGCAAATACGCCCCCAGAAGCTCCAGAACCTACCGTAAAAGATGTAGCTATTATCTTTATAAAAGCTAAAAATATGAAAAATAATACAAAAGGTATACCATATGTATTAAAAATTTGGAACTTTCCATCTATGACAGCTTGAAGCCATCCATATCCTGTACCTAAAATCTCAGGGAAAGCAATACCAACAACGCCTGTGATAAACATACCAAGTACAGGTTTTAGGTATATGTTTAGTCTTAGGTTTTTAAAAAAATGGTCTTTGAAGTAATAAAAAGTTTTTGCATAAACAACTCCAACGATACCGCAAACAACGCCCAATGCTATGTAAAGCGGCAGTCTAAAGGGGTCAAACTGTTGTTGGTAAAAGCCAAAAACCGGTGTAAAACCAACGATACTTCCAAATATGGAATATCCTATAGCCGAAGCTACCAGACCGGGAAATATGATATCGGCTTGTAAATCAGCTTTATAAAGAATCTCTGCTGCTAAAATAGCACCGCCTATAGGCGCTTTGAATATGGTTCCTATACCCGCACCTATACCTACAGCTAAGATTTTTTCTCTATCTTTCTCTGAAAGCCCCAGCAATCTAGCAAGCCAAGAGCTTATTCCAGCTGAGATTAAGGCTGTTGGTCCTTCTCTCCCAGCAGAACCCCCAGAGCCTATAGTAATAGCAGAAGCTATAGTCTTTATAAAAATTACCCTATCTCTTATTATACCTCTTTTATTATGATAAGCATCTATGGCTGCATCAGTACCGTGCCCTTCAGCTTCTGGGGCCCACTTAAACACTATGAATCCAGCTATCAAGCCACCAAAAGCCATTACAAAAGGAAGTAAGTATACAAACCCCTGCTTAAAAAATACCTCATCTGGTTTTTCACCTACAGGAGAAGGAAAATGATAGCCAAGAATCTTTACAGTAAATATAAACTCGCATAGCTTTAAACTATAGTAAAAGAAAAGAGCCCCAAATCCAGAGACCACACCATTTATAATACCAAGTATAAACCACTTTAAAAAATGCCTTTGTTTAGATATTAAATATCCTAACCTATGTAACATAATAATATTATATCATAAATAGCCCAATTTATTTAATAAAATTGAATAAATATATCAATGATTAGGATTTTAAGCCTTACCAAGCTCATTCTTTATGAAATAAGCCATTTTTCATTATCCTCTTTAACTTGATATGTTTTCCCAACCAAACCCCACCACATTCCTTTCACTCTTGCTAAACTCTATTCCTATAAGATATATATCTTTATATTTATCCATATACTTTTCATAGTATCTTTTTTCTTTTAACTGTGTTAGAGCTTTATTTTGCGCTTCATTTTCTACTACCTTAAACTCTATTATATATACTGTATCCTTTAAGATAATACTTAAATCAATCTTTCCTTTGTTTGTATTGTCTTCGGCTATTATATTAAGACCAGCACCGTTTAAAAGAGCGCATACAACAGATGCATAAAACCCCTCGTATGAGTCTATATCGTTTTTCCTGTACCAATCATGAGGTATACTTGCAAAAAAGCTATACAGTATATCTTTTAGTTTGTCTATTTCTTTTTTCTCTAAAATGGTTATTATGCTTGTTTCAAATTTTAACGTGTTTAGCCTTACATCATCTTTGAAAAGATAGATTAGAAATATATCGTTGAAGCTAATTCTAACTTCAAGGTTAGGATAAGACAGTGTAAACACATTTTTGTTGCCTATTACTTTGTAATCTTTTATAGTAAGATATCCAGATTGAAACAAAAGATTTTCAACCATAATATTATCTACATCAAGATTTGATAGTATTTCATCTCCTACTTCTAAATTTTCAAGCTCTGGTATATAGTATTTGTTTTGCCTTAGCATCTTTGTTAAGAATGTA
>NZ_BAAHXP010000012.1:0-50064 GCF_054656715.1 Hydrogenobaculum acidophilum | reverse complement strand
CACAAACTTAGGTCTTGAAACGCTTCACGTGGCTATAAGAGATTACCTTACAAAGCAAGGTAGACTGGAAGAAGCTAGTGCTATACCTACTTGCTTCGAAGAATCTGAGGAAGAAGAAAGCCAAGAGTTTGGATTTTTAGCTACATAAGATGACATATAAGCCAAGAGCTTTAATACTTTTTTCCGGTGGGCTGGATAGCCAGCTTGCCGCTGTAAACATAGCTAAAGTTCAAGGTATAGACGTTAAGCTTGTGCATTTTTATACTGGCTTTTGCATAACAGAGCATAAAAGAAGACTTGGCATACCAAACAAAGATGGTAAAATACCACAAAATCCAGCTTTAAAAGCTGCTGCAAACCTTCAACTTCCTATAGAAATAATAGACATATCAGAAGAATATATAAACGTAATATTAAATCCAAAATTTGGCTATGGTAAAAACATCAACCCTTGTTTGGATTGTAGAATTTTTATGCTTTTAAAATTAAAAGAAATAATGAAAAAAGAAAATTACGACTTTATAGCTACAGGTGAGGTTTTGGGTCAAAGGCCAATGTCCCAAACAAAAGACAAACTTTTTATAGTAGAAAAAGAAACAGGTCTTAAAGGTTTCATTGTAAGGCCATTGTCTGGAAAGCTTTTACCAACAACAATACCAGAGGAAAAAGGTCTAATAAAAAGAGAACTTATGTGGGATATATCTGGAAGGTCCAGGACAAAACAGATAAATTTGGCTAAAATATACAACGTAGAATACGAACAACCATCTGGTGGATGTTGTTATCTTACGGATGAACATTTTGCTGTTAAATTTAAAGAAGAGATTAGTTTTAAAAAATCTTTAAATTGGGACGATTTAAGTCTCATGACCGTAGGAAGACATCTTAGATTGCCAAACGGCACGAAGATGATAGTATCAAGAAATGAAGGCGAGACAAGATTTTTAAGTGGGTTTAAAAATAGGTTTGATTATGCTTACGTAGATGGTAAAGCTTTGGCTATAATTAAAGATTTTCATATAGACGATATGCCATACATAGGCGGTATAATGGCAAGGTATTCTGGTAATAAAACAACTTATGTAAACGTTTATATAAACAACGATATGATAAATCAGATTGCGCACCCTTTAGAAGATGATATAATAAATTCTTTCAAGATAGGAGTTGAAAGTTATGCTAGAGGACATTAAGGCTGATGTAGAGCACAACGTGTGCGGTACTTATTGCCCAATACCGATATCTGAACTTAGCAATCAGATGAAGAATATGAAGGTGGGTCAGATTATAGAACTAATAGCTGATGACCCAGGCGTAGTAGAAGATGTACCTGCTTGGTGTAAAGCCACAGGTCAAGAGTTTTTAGGAATTTACGAAGAAGACGGTGAGTTTCATGCTTTTGTGAAGAAAATTAAGGATTAGGAGGTTCTATGCAAAATTTAAGATTAAGCATGGATATGGTCTTAGTAGAACTTTTTGAGATAGTCCCAGAAAGTAGAAATCTTTTAATGGATTATGGTTTAAAAAAACTTATAGAAGAGGATGTATTGGATGTGTTGGGGGATAAGCTTTCTGTAAACGGGTTGTTTAGGATATCAAGGGTACCAGAAGAAGAAAAGTTTGAAGTTTGGAATAAGATAGTTTCTTTGGCTTCTTAAGGAGTGTGCTTATGGAAGATAAACTTCAAGAAGTAGAAAGGAATTTGAAGATGATAAGGCCAGCCTTAGATGCCCACCACGGTAATTTGAAACTAGTAGATGTAAAAGACAACGTGGTTTACCTTCAGTTTGAAGGTGGATGCTCAGATTGTCCGGTGGTGGATATGTCTATAAAAAATGTTATTGATACATCTATAAAAGGCAACCTTAGATGGGTAAAGAAGGTTGAAATCTTGTATCCTAAGATAAATATAAGTAGTCAATAATATCCATTTATTAAAAAATATACTGGAAGATTTATTGTAATTTTTTTAGGAGGCTTTTTAAAAGGTGATAGCTCGTATATGATTTTTGGAGCACTCTCGTCTAAAATTTTATAACCGCTTGACTGTACAACCTTTAAAGATGACTTATCTATCGTTCCATCTTTGTTTATCGTGACTCTTACCACCACCTCTCCTTTTATGCCAAGTTTTTTAGCTTCTTTGGGATATAAGTCTCTTTCTCTAGCTTGTTTATTTAAATATCTTATAAGCCAGCTAAGATACTGATATATACTTTCTTCTTTTTTTACAAACTGTTTTATGTTTAAATTAAGATTTGCTTTAGCGTTGTAGTGTTTTTGTCCTTCTTTGGCTATTGGTCTTGAAGGTGGTGATGGTGTGGATGGTTTTAGCGCTGGCTTTTCTTTTTGCTGTGAAGACTCTTTCTGGGGCTTATAACTGCTTTTAGGTAAAGAGTTTAAGATGTGGGAAGGTAGGGCTTCGTACCTTTGGGTTTTTGGTCTTGTTGCATTGACTTTCCGATGAGGTTTTGATATATGATGTTTTAAGGGTGTTTGTTTTATGGGTTTTTGTAGTGGGATAGGGGGGAGTGGTACTGCTTTTGGCATTATGTTTTTATTTGGAATTCCCTTTTGTACCATGGTTATCTCTATTGGTTTGTTTTTCTTTGGTTTTTTGGTTTTTAGGTGTATAAATGCTATCAAAAGCCAAATATGTAAAAGCAAAGATAACAATATACCTAAGATAAAGTATTCTTTTTGACGATTTTTAAGATGCGGTGTCATTCTTTTTTGGTTTCTATCATGTACTTATTTATACCAAGCTCTCTACAAGCATCTATGACACTTACTACGTTTTGAAAAGGCGTGTCTTTGGAAGCTTGTAACACTATAGTAGATTCTTTGTTGGCCACTTTTGATAAGGTGTCTTCTAGCTTGCCAGTTATAATTTGGTTGTTTATCAATATTGTGCCGTCTTTTTTTATGGCTATTACTACGGGTTTTGTAGATACAGCGGTTCTTTCTGATGTTTTAGCCTTTGGTAAATTTACAGGAATTTTACCTTCCACCATAAAAGTGGCAGTAGCCATAAATATTATAAGTATTACAAGCACTATATCCACAAAAGGGGTCATGTTTATCTCTGATATTTCTTTGTCTTGGTCAAATTCTTTCATGGATTTTCCCTTTGCTTTCATGTAGTAAAAGTAGATACTTCATTTTTCTAACAAAGTAGTTGTAAGCTATAACAGAAGGAATAGCCACAAAAAGCCCCATAGCCGTCGATACCAAAGCCTGAGATATACCCTCCATTACAACTTTCACACCAAACTGCGATGAGTTGCCAAGATCGTTAAAGGCTTTTATAACCCCAAGCACCGTTCCGAAAAGCCCTATAAACGGAGCGTTGTTGCCAAAAGTGGCCAATATGCCTAATCTTTTATCTAATGCAATTCTTAGTTCAAGCTCTTTAAAAAGTTCGAGTCTTTTGCTTATGTATCTGTAGGTTAAAAACCTCTCTATCATAACAGCTACAGAAAAAATGCTCATCACTATGAGAAGATACAGTACCGGGTCCCCACCTATGAGGGCTAGCTTTAATAAAAACTTTGTAATCATAGCATTTATTATAAATTAAAATAATCTTTTTATGTTATAATACTTTTATGAATTTTGTAAGGTTAAGGCTTATATACCCAGAAAGCGTTGCTAAAGAACCTATCATATGTAGTGTATGTAAAAATTTTAATATTGTGGTAAATATCAAGATGGCAAAGGTTACTCAAGATAGTGCAATACTAAATATAGAAATAGATGGAGATATAGAAGAAATAGAAAAAGCTATGAAGTTTATGCAAGAAAAAGGCATAGACGTACAACCTATAGAGGGTCAGATATTTACAGAGTAATCTTTGATATAATTATTTTGTGCAGCTAATAATAAGTCTAATAGTTATAATATTTTTAAGTATCGGAGCTTTTTTTATATACGAAAAAGAGCATATTCATCAAAAAGAGACAAACTCACCTCAGATATTAAAACAAATAAACCTTAGAATATATACAAATAAGCAAGATGCCTGGAATATAACAGGTGATTTGTTGGTAATGAAGGGTCAATATATAACGCTAAAGGACATAAAAGCTATAAACCCACCTTATAAAATATTGGCAAAAGAGGGGGTTTTAAATAAAGACTCAGGGATAGGTTATTTAAAACAAGATGTGGTGTTCTCAAGAAAAGACAAAAATGGACATGAGGATAAAATATATACCCAGTATACAAATATAGATTTGAAAAACTCTCACTTCTGGGCCAACAACGATATTATAATATCTGCTTCTAACTTTGCTTCTTATGGCAAATCTTTTGATATAAATTTAAGACCATCTTTACATATCGTAGTTTATAATATTAAAAGCTATGAAAAATAAAAAGCTAATTTTTATTGTTTTTGTTTTGTTTTTATCGTTTTTAGCTTTTAGCAAAGAAAACAACGGCGGAACCTCTATAAACTCAAATAATTCAAACAAACCTATATACATAGAAGCAAACAAAATGGACTACAACAACAATGTAATAACCTATACCGGCAACGTAATAGCCACAAGAGGGAACGGAAAGTTAACCTGCCAAGAGCTAAAGATATTTTTAGACAAAAATAAGAAAATAGAAAAAATAATAGCCACAGGGAACCCTGTTTATACTGAACCTAATAAGCTTATAAAAGGGGACATTATAGAATATGACGTTCCACAAGAGGAGCTTATAGTAACTGGTAATGCTTATTTAAAAAACAAAGGCAACGTTGTTCAAGGAGATAAAGTTATATACTATAAAAAGCTAAATAAAGCTATAGTCACTGGTAAAAGAGTACAATCTATATTTATACCAAACAACAAAGGAGAAAAACCTTGAGTATAATACATGCTATAATCCTTGGTATTGTGGAAGGAGCTTTGGAGTTTTTGCCAGTGTCGGCTGCTGGTCATCTTACGCTAGTAGGAAAACTACTTGGGATCGATACCGAAAATCCGGCTTTTAAAATATATGAAATATTTATGCAGATAGGTGCCGTGATAGCAGTAATAATACTTTATTCAAAAAGACTTGTGGTGGATAAAAAAATATGGTTTAAGATAATAGCTGGTTTTGTACCAACGGGAGCTATAGGATTTTTGTTTTATAAGCCTATAAAACACTTTCTTCTTGGAAATCCGTTGATAACCGCAACCATGGTATTTTTAGGTGGTGTTATCATAATAATAGTAGAATCTTTACCCAAAAAACCTAAAATTATAAGCTTAGAAGATGTAACCATAAAAGATGCTGTTATAGTTGGCTTTATTCAATCTCTTGCTTTGATACCTGGGGTATCTCGCTCAGGTGCTACTATAATAGGCGCTATGCTCATAGGTTTTGAAAGAAAAACTGCCGCTGATTTTTCTTTTTTGATAGCAATACCAACTATATTGAGTGCAGGCTTTTATTCACTTTTAAAAGACCATAGCCAAATACATCATCAGGATATTTTACCGATGGGTATTAGCTTTATAACAGCCCTTATTTTTGCAATTCTTTCTGTAAAGACTTTCTTAAACTTTATATCTTTCAACAACCTTAAAATTTTTGGATATTATAGAATAATCACTGGATTAGCTTATTTGGCTTATCTTTTGAGGTGATTGATATGGCGAATGTGCTCATAGTTGATGATTCATTTTTTATAAGGGCAGCGATAAGAAAAATATTAGAATCCTCTGGGTTTGCGGAAAATATCTATGAAGCTAGCAACGGCTTAGAGGCGCTAGAGATTTTGAAAAAGCAAAACATAGATCTTGTTACTTTGGATGTAGAAATGCCAAAGATGAACGGTTTGGAGACTTTGGAGCATATAAAAAGAGAAAATATAGCAACACAAGTTATAATGGTTAGCGCTTATACTACCCAAGGAGCAAAAGAAACTATAAAAGCTTTGGAGTTGGGGGCTTTTGATTTTATAGCAAAACCAAAAAACTACGCAGATTTTTACAAGGTGAAAGACGAACTTTTAAAAAAGATAGAAAGCGCTATTTTAAAGAAGAAAAGCATATTAGACAAGTTAAAAGCCTTAAAAGAAGAAAAGAAGATTGAAGCAAAGCCGCCTCAGATAACACCATCTACTATTAGAAAATTAGGAAATAGAGGTGTTGTAGCGATAGGTATATCTACTGGAGGTCCACAAACCCTCGGAGAGATATTGCCAAAATTACCATCAGACTATCCATATCCGATAACTATAGCAATACATATGCCAGATACATTTACGAAAAGTTTTGCAGAGCATTTAAATTCAAAATGTAAATTAAATGTTAAAGAAGCCGAAGAAAACGAAGTATTAAAGCCAGGCAATGTATATATATCAAGGGGTAGAATAAATATGGTAATAACTGGAAGTGAGAATATGCCTATAGTAAACTATGTAAAGGATAATTCTTTAATATATGTACCATCCGCTAACTTACTCTTGTCTTCTTGTGCCAAAGTTTTTAAGGAAAATACCTGCGGTATAGTAATGACCGGTATGGGTGATGATGGGTCTAAAGGTATAGTGGATGTTAAGAAAAACGGTGGTATTACAGTGGCAGAGGACCCAAAAACGGCTATTTTGTGGGCTATGCCAGAAAACGCCATAAAAACTGGTTGCGTAGACTTTGTTTTGAAAAAGGAAGAAATTCCAACCTTTCTTCTTAAAATAGCAAAACAATAATCATTTTAAAAGCCTATAAAACAACATATATTTTATAAATATGGATGTTGAGCAAAAACTAAGGATTTTAGCCGACGGCGCTAAATATGATGTATCTTGTGCAAGCTCTGGTGGCAAAAGAGAAACTATAGAAGGTGGTATAGGAAATTCTTACGCTCCTGGTGTGTGTCATACTTTTACATCAGACGGTAGATGCGTATCGCTTCTTAAAGTGCTTTTCACCAACGTTTGTATCTTTGACTGTGAATATTGTATAAATAGGGCTTCCAACAACATAAAAAGGGCTTCTTTTACTCCAAGAGAACTTGCCGATATCACTATAAATTTTTACAAGAGAAACTATATAGAAGGCTTATTTTTGAGTTCTGGCATAGCAAAATCTCCTGACCATACAATGGAGCTCATGCTAAAAACCGTGAAAATCTTAAGAGAGGAGTATAAATTTAACGGATATATTCACTTGAAACTAATACCCGGGGCTTCTAAAGAACTTGTAGAAGAAGCTTCAAAGCTTGCCGATAGGGTTAGTTCAAACATAGAGCTTCCCACAGAAAAAAGTTTAAAGCTTTTAGCACCAGAGAAAAACAAAGACAACGTTTTAAAACCTCTAATGTTTGTAAAAAAATTAAGGGAAAACAGTGAAAAGCCAGTAGCAAGCTCTTCAACACAGCTTATAGTAGGAGCCACCGATGAGCCAGATTACCACATATTAAAGCTAGCTTCTTACTTTTACGAAAAAAAAATACTAAAAAGAATGTATTACTCAGCATATATACCTGTACCAAATACAAAACATATAAAATTAGATAAAACACCCCTTTTGAGAGAACATAGACTTTATCAGGCGGATTGGCTTCTTAGATTTTACAATTTTAAGTACGAAGACATAGTAGAAAAAGATTCAAATTTAGATTTAGAGTTAGATCCAAAAACAGCCTTCGCTTTGAAAAACATACATCTTTACCCAGTGGATGTAAATAAAGCCTCTTACGAAGAGCTCATAAAAGTACCAGGTATTGGCAGAAAAAACGCTATGAAGATAATTCAAGCGAGAGCTTTCAAAACATTGGAAGACATAGACCTTATAAAGCTTGGTATATCCATAAAAAAAGCCAAACATTTTATAGTGGCAAAAAGATACTTAGGTTATAGCCTCTCACCAGAATATATAAGAAAAGCTATCATAAAAGGAGAATCTAAAGGTCATTCTTACACCCAACTAAAGCTATGGTAAATATAATTTTTGAGGATAGCTTTGAAGGGTTTTTAAGTGCTTTGTTTTATGCTTTTAACAACGATATAAAAAATCCTATTTTTTTAAAAGCCCAAAAACCATCACTTTTTAAAACTGTAAAAGTGGATTTAGATGAAAGCATAATCGAAAAAGCAAAGAGTTTGCTAGAAGACGATATTATAGAGCTTTTTTACGATTGTTTTTGTTTTGATGAGGAGAAAGCCTTTTCCGATGTTTACAAAAGCTTTTTGTTTTATATGAAAAATAAGCATTTAAAGGATATATACAAAGACTTTATAAGAAATTTAGTTTATTATAGAAAATCAGTAAATAGAGAAAGGCACAAGTACATCGGTTTTTTAAGATTTCACCAAGTGGATAATATTTTATATGCAAAGTTTGAACCAAAACACTTTGTATTGGATTATTTGGGGGAGTTTTTCAAAAAAAGATATCAAGAGGAAAGCTTTATAATACACGATATAAAAAGAAGAAAAGCTGCTGTTTATTATGAGAAAAATCTTAGTATAGAAGTTTTTGATAAAGAGGTAAATGTAGAAAAAGACACGTATCAAAAGCTTTGGAAAGCATTTTTTGAAGCTGTCACTATAAAAGAGAGAGCCAACAAGAGGTTGCAAAATCATTATGTGCCAAATTATTTTAGAAAACACATGATTGAATTTAATCATTGACTTTTGTCTCATGATATATTACAATAAGCAAAAAGTATACATAGGAGGACAAAATGCTTACAAATGAAAAAGTATCTATAGTGGACGGGGCAGTTTTGTACGAAGATGGGGAACACAAGTTTATATGGCTTGGATGGGAAGAAGAGGAGGAAGAAGGGTTTGTCCAGGTAAATCAGTACATCATAATAAACAGAGGAAAAGGATTTTTACTTGACCCAGGCGGTGTATATGTATTTCCACGGGTTATATCAAATGTATCTACATACGTAGATATAGAAAATATTCAAATGATATTTTATTCACATCAAGATCCAGATGTATCTTCTGGTATCGCCCTTTGGCTTGCCAATACACCGGCAGAGGTTTATATATCAAACCTATAGACAAGGTTTGTGCCGCACTTTGGTGTTACCGATATAAGGAGAATAAAAGGTATACCAGATAGAGGCATGACTTACACTCTACCAACTGGAGATATTTTAGAGTTTATACCAGCTCATTATCTTCATAGCGTAGGTCAATTCAACGTCTACGATAGAAGGTCAAAAATTCTTTTTTCTGGTGATATCGGAGCAGCGGTATTTCCAAGAGGTGAAAGAAAAGTCTTTGTAGAGGATTTCCAAAGACATGTTCCACTCATGGAAGGATTTCACAAACGATATATGAATGGAAACGTAGCTTGTAGAAAGTGGGTAAACGAAGTGAAGAAAAGAGATATAGATATGATAGCGCCTCAGCACGGTTCTATATTTAAAAAAGAAGATGCCAATAGATTTTTAGATTGGCTTTCTTCTTTGAGATGTGGTCTTGACATAATAAACGAGATATATTAAACGGAGGGGATTATGGAGATAGTTTTTGATAAAAATAAGATGTTGAGAAAAACAGTAAACAATCTATCTAAAAAACTTTATAAAAATATACTGATAGAATCTTTTGTCAAAAATACTAAAAAAATAATAGAAGAAAGAGTAAAAGATAGCGAAGAAAAATCTATAGGTATCAAAAACGCCATAGAAGAGTTAAGTCAAACCATACATAGCATGAGTCAAAATGCCCAAGACGTAAAGTTTTCCATGGAGCTGCTGGTAGATAAATCTATGTCTTTAAGAGAGGAGATAGACAATAAAAAAGAAAGTGCCATATCTTATACAAAAGAAGTGAAAGATATAGCAAAAGAGGCTGAAAATCTTGCAAAATTTTCTGAGCAGATAGTAAAAGTCACTAAAAATATAAACTCTATAGCAGAACAAACTACTATTTTAGCTTTGAATGCCTCTATAGAAGCAGCTCGTGCTGGGGAAGCTGGCAGGGGCTTTTCTGTGGTGGCAGATGAAGTGAGAAAACTCGCTAAGAAAACCGAGGAGTTTTCAAAAGATATAAATTCTACTACACTCATGCTCAAAAATGCTATCATGGAGTTGTCTAACAAAATATACAATTTAGAAACCATATTTAAGAACTTGGTAGAATATTTTGAAGATATAAAGAAAGCATCGGAGCAAAACATAGACTACGCTGAAAATACAAATTCTTTAATGAGTTCAATAGCAAATGCTTTAGAAGAACAAAGCGCTGTTTCTAGCACGATTTTAACCTCTGTAGAACAACTAAAAGACAGCATCTCTAAAATATATATAATATTTAGCAATATCATACAATCCCAAGACAACTTAGATAAATTAATAAAATGATGATTAACACACATTTAAAGATTAATCAAGGTCTTTGTGGTACGCCGATAGAGATAGGCGATGGTTATGCTAATGTAAGCTTACAAGCTACAGAAGAAATGATGGTTGATGAAAAAGGCTTAATACATGGTGGGTTTATCTTTGGGCTTGCGGATTACGCTTCTATGTTAGCCGTGAATCATCCAAATGTAGTTTTAGCAAAAGCCGAGGTAAAGTTTCTAAAACCTGTAAAACTTGGAGATATAATGATGTCTCATGCCGAAGTAAAAGATGTAGATAAAAACAAATACAAAGTTGAAGCTTATGTAAACGTTGGAGACATGAAGGTTTTTGAAGGAATTTTCTTGTGTGTTGTAACATCTAAACACGTTTTAGAATAAATTCTTTATAATCAATTCTATTGATAAAATCTAAAAACTATTTTATATTATAAAAATGTTTATAGAGGCCTCACATTGGAAGACAACCGAAGATGGCAAAGTGATATGCGAGCTTTGTCCTGATTATTGCAAACTAAAAGAGGGTCAAGTGGGGGTTTGCGGTGTTAGATTAAACCAAAATGGTAAACTTATGAGCGCTACATATGGCTCTTTAGTATCTATTGCATTGGATCCTGTTGAGAAAAAGCCGTTGTTTCACTTTTTACCAGGTCATAAAACCCTTACCATAGCAACACCAGGATGTAATCTACACTGTCTTGGTTGTCAGAATTATGAAATATCTCAAGTAAAAATAGAAGAATCAAACAAATCTTTTTTTGAAAACACCTTTGTACCTCCTAAGGATATAGTGGATAAAGCTTTGGAAACGGCTTCTAAAAGCATATCCTATTCGTATTCTGACCCAATCATATTTTATGAGTATATGCTAGATATAGCAAGGCTAGCAAAAGAAAAAGGCCTGAAAAATATTATGGTAACGGCGGGTTATATAACCGAAGAACCAGCTTTGGAATTGATGGATGTTATAGATGCTTTTAGTATAGATTTAAAATTTTTTTCAGAAAAAGCTTACGCAAAATATTCTAAAGGTAAGCTTGAACCAATTTTAAGCTTTATAAAACTATGTTTAAAGCATGAGAAATGGATAGAGCTTACCACTCTTTTAGTGCCAAAATACCTTGACGAAGAACAGATAAGGCTTATAGCTAAGTTTATAAGCAAAGAGCTTGGCCCTCATATACCGTGGCATATATCAAGGTTTTTCCCGTATTATAAAGCTATGGACCTTTACCCTACTCCAGAGCCTATGATAGAAAGAGCTTATGAGATAGGTAAAGAAGAGGGTTTATACTATGTATACACTGGCAATATAAAATCAGATCATGAAAATACCGTATGTCCGAAGTGTGGGAATATAGTTGTAGAAAGAGATAGGTACTTTATTAAAAGCGTAGAACTAACGAAGGGTAAATGTAGTTTTTGCAGTTATCAAATAGAAGGTGTTTTTGAATAATAATTTATCTGATATAATATTAGACTACTTATATGGATAAAGATAGCTTGTTAAAACTTCTTGCTCTACAAGAAAAGGAAGAAAGAGTGTTGAGGCTTTTAAGAGAAAAGGAAAAAATATTAGAAGAAATAAACGCATTTGAGAAAAACATTGAAGATTTAAGCTCAAAAATAAAAATAATAACCCAGCAAAAAGAAAGTATTAAACATCAGATAGAAAATTTTACAAAAAGCATAGAAAACTACGAAAAAATGTTAAACAAAATATCAAAGTCTTTAAAAACTGCTAAAAACAAAGAACTTTATAAAAATATACTAAGGGAAAAATCCAAAACTGAAAACGCTATAATAAACACAAGAAATTTGTTAAAACAAGCTTATATGCAATTAAACAATTTAGAAAATTCTAAAGAGTTGAAAGAGCTATTGTCTAGGCAAAAGTTCATTTTAGAAGAGCTTAAAAATCTTAAAGAGGATTTAGAGAATATGGAGATGTCTATATCAAAAGCCCAAAAAGATTTAGAGGATTATAGAACTTCTTTAGATAAAAACCTTGTGGATTTTTACGAGGATGTTAAAAAGAGAGTTGTACCGGTATTTGTGCCGATGGACAAGAAAGCTTGTTCGTATTGTGGAACAATATTGCCTTTGGACTTTTACAACAGACTCATTCAAAACAACATACACACATTTATGTGTCCTAACTGCCAGCGTATTATCTATAAACATTTTGATATAATAAAATAATGAACTTTGAACAAATTATAGTAACCGTCCCGGCTTTGATGATGGCTGTTATTTTTCATGAAATAGCACATGGAGCAGCGGCTTATATGATGGGAGATAAAACTGCTAAAGAGGCTGGGAGGCTGACTATAAATCCTATACCTCATATAGATCTACTTGGTACCATAATATTACCCGGTGTTTTAATGTTGGTGGGATCTCCTATACTATTTGGATGGGCAAAGCCAGTGCCTATAGACCCGCGCAGATTTAAAAATTTGAGAATGGGTATGTTTATAGTATCCTTGGCGGGAGCTATGGCCAATATAACAATGGCTATTTTGGGAGCTATTGTTTTTAGGTTTTTAGAAAGCACCATTGCATCAGATATAAATCCACTTTTTTTTGCAAGCGTAGTAGACCCTCTCTTGTGGTTTTCCAGAGAGCTTGTTATAATAAACTTAGTATTGGCATTTTTTAACTTACTTCCTATACCACCTCTCGACGGAAGTCGTGTAGTAATGAGTTTTTTTTCAGTAAAATATTGGCAGGAGTTTTATAAATTTGAACCATACGGGTTTTTAATACTTACTCTTTTGATATTTACTGGTGTAATAGGCAGGATTATATACCCATTTATAGCCATAGCTTACAAAATACTTTTGGGTGGGTTTGGCATATGAGAATAGTTAGTGGTATGAGACCTACCGGCAAACTACATATAGGACATTTTTTTGGAGCTGTTAAAAATTGGGTAGAACTCCAAAAAAGCAATGAAACGCTTTTTTTTGTAGCGGATTGGCATGCTCTTACCACATCTTATAAGGATATATCTAAAATAAAAGAAAATACGCTTGAAATGGTGGCAGATTGGATTGCAATGGGACTTGATCCAAACAAATCTATTTTGTTTATCCAATCAAAGGTCAAATATCATGCTGAGCTAAACCTTATACTTAGTATGATAGTGCCCAAAAGCTGGCTTGAACTAAACCCTACCTACAAAGATACTAAGTACAACCTTTTGAAGATAAACCATATAGAAAAAGAATACGAAGAAAAGCTTAAACCTCTTTTAGATATATTGGCTAACAGTGCTCCAGCCAATATAGAAGATGAAGATTTATTTAAAAAAATAATGCTTGATGCTCTTACTGATGCTTTTATTAAGCTTTTAATAGAAGGCGTAATAGACAAAGAAAAGCTTGGAGAATTAAACATATCAAAGAGAGATTTCTACGAGACAGACACTTTTGGATTTTTTGGATATCCAGTTTTGATGGCATCAGATATACTTATTTACAACGCCGATGGGGTACCAGTAGGAGAAGACCAGCTTCCTCATATAGAGATAACAAGGGAAATAGCGCGAAGGTTTAATTATCTCTACAAAGAGTTTTTCAAAGAGCCAAAAGCCATACTCACAGAGACACCGAAGCTACTTGGCACTGATGGACGTAAGATGAGCAAATCTTACAACAATACAATCATGATAGATGAAACCGAAGAAGAAACTACTTCAAAGATTATGAAGATGTTTACAGACCCAGAGAAGTTGAGAAAAAACGACCCAGGGCATCCTGAAAAGTGCAACGTGTTTAGCTATCACAAGATATTTACCAACGCAGATGAGACTTCAAATATCGAGCTTGATTGTAAAAGCGGAAAACTGGGATGTGTGGAATGTAAAAAGATACTTTCTAAAAATCTAAACGTATTTTTAGCACCTATAAGAGAAAGAAGGAAAAATATAGATAAAGACATGGTGAAAAACATACTTGAAGAGGGCACCAAAAAAGCAAACGAGATAGCAAAATCAAATATGGATAAGATAAACGATATTTTAGGTTTATGAAGTTTAAAGGCTCTTACGTAAAAGATTTTCCAACTGATAAACCCTATATTCTATTGACGGGACGCTCCAATGTGGGCAAATCTTCTTTGATAAACGCCATTGCCAATACTAAAATAGCTAGGGTTAGTAAAGACCCGGGGCTTACGGCTATGTTAAACTTTTATATAGAGTCTGATATATACTTGGTGGATACACCGGGGTATGGTTATGCAAAAAGATCTAAAAAAGAAAGGGAGCAGTGGGCTCATATAATAAACGATTTTATCGAAAATCACAATGAAAATATAATTTCTGTTTTTGCTTTGGTGGACGCTGTAGTGGGTCCCACTGAGCTTGATATTACGCTTATTGAATATTTAGATAGCAAAAACTTAGACACCACAATAATTTTAACCAAAATAGACAAGGCTACACAAAAGGAATTAAGCAACACTCTAAAACGTTTAGAAGCTTTTAGAAAAGATATTATAAAAACCTCTTCAAAAGAAGGCGTTGGTATAAAACAACTAAAATCCATGATAAAAGAATTATCCCATGTTAAAAAAAGATAAAACTTTAAACATAGGCTTTACTATATTTTTGATAAGTCTTTTACTACTCGCTTTATACACGTTGAGACCATTTTTTACGCCTATTGTTTGGTCTATTATAGCGATAATTACTTTTTATCCTCTTCATCAGAGGTTATCAAAAGCCTTAAAATCTGAAAATCTTAGCTCTTTTATCGTTACGCTTCTTATTTTGTTGATTGTGGTTATCCCTTTTTCTGTGTTTGGAGTGCTTATAATAGAGCAAGGTATTTATCTTGTTCAAAACGCTAGTGCTTTTGTAATGAGCCTTGACCAGCAAAAAGTTTATCTCATATCTAAAAAATTACCCATCATAGGCAAGCACATAACTTATTACAAGTTTTTAAGATTTTTGCATCTAAATGCCCCTACAATAAATCAAGCTATAAACACAACCCTTGCTTACATAGCTTCATTTTTAGGAGACCAGCTAAAGAATATGATATTTTTCGTGGGAAGTTTTATGCTAAAAGCTTTGATATTTTTAATGTCTACGTTTTTTATGTTAAGGGATTGGGATAAGTTTATAGACTTTGTAAAAGATATAGTTCCTATGAATACAAAAGATTTTGACACTATATTAAAAACTGTATACTCTACTGTGTTGAGTGTGGTATATGGATTTGTGGGTACTGCGTTGATACAAGCGGTGTTTGGATTTTTTATGTATTATTATTTTACTCCAAACTACGCTCTTGTGCTAGCTTTTGCAACGTTTATGTCTTCTTTTATACCACCTCTTGGCACAGCTTTAGTGTGGGTGCCCTATGGATTTTACGTAGCCTATCAAGACGGTATTTTACCCTCCTTGGGGTCTTTTTTATATTCAACTTTGTTTATAATAGGGTCTGATAATTTTGTAAGGCCTCTTCTTATGAAAAAAGCTATCCATATACCATATATACTTCTTTCTTTATCAGTGTTGGGTGGGCTTTTTAGCATGGGTTTTTTGGGTATGTTTTTAGGTCCTATAGTATTTACTACGCTTATTACAGCTTTTAACATATATAAAGAAAAATTTTCTTAAAAAGGTATATGTACCGTTATGGTGGTACCTTTTCCCTCTGTTGATTCTATATGCATTTTCCCTTTTAATATGTTTATAGATTTTGATACTATAAAAAGCCCCAAACCAAATCCTGGTTTATCGGTATTGGCTCTTTCAAATTCTTTTGTAATACTTGAAAGTTTGTTTTCTGGAATACCTATACCGCTGTCTTCTATCACTATTGTTAAATATTTGCCATTTATTTTAGCTTTTATCTTTACATAACCTTCTTTTGTATATTTTACGGCATTTTCTAAGAGATTTGATATTATGGCTTCGTAAAGCTCCCAAGAAGAATTTACTTCTATTGGTTCCAAATCCAATTTTACATCTAGTTTTTTTTCTTCTATAATAGGCTCTAACTCTTTTAGTGTTTTCATTATTACATCTTCAAGCATAAAGGTCTGTTTGTTTAGCGTTGAGTATTCATCTGCTTTTGCTATAAAGACCACTTTATTTAGAAGATTGTTTAACTGCTTTAAAGCTCTTGATATCCTTTCTATATATATTTTATCCGGGTTTATTTCTAATAAAGAAAGGTTTGTAGAGATGATGGTAAGAGGGGTTTTAACCTCATGGGAGAAGTTTAGTGCCATGGTGTATATTCTCTCCATAAAACTTATGAAACTGTTTGTTATGGCTTTTGCTATAAAAAATCCCGTAAAAGCTATAATTACTGAAAGTATCACCAATGCCAATATAAAGCTGCTTAGAAGCTTCTTTTTTATAGATTCAAATTTTGTCATATTCCTTGCTACTATCACCGTAAGTTTGCTTGGCAAAACAGCCCTTATATACATTATTTTTTTGCCGTTTATATAACCAAGGTGAAATCCCGGTTTAAATTTATAAAACCTAAAGCTTGGGAAATTTCTAGATATACTAATTATGTTTCCATTTTTATCAAGCACCGCTATGGATTCATCGCTAAAGGTGAGCCATTTTGTATTTTGTGTTATATTTTGAGAGCTTATATATGTGAGCTCTTGTTTTAAATCAGAGGCTACAAAATTGTCTACCAATATACTAAAAGCTACATAAGATGATATAGAGAATATGAAAACTATTGCAAAAATAACTAAGCTATATACTACCGTAAGATAAGCAAGGGTATTTTCTTTTTTTTCTTCTAATCCCAATTAAGTTCTTCTTGTGTTTTTGAGCTATCCTTTGGTTCTATTGAATAACCTATGCCGTATACAGTTCTTATCTGACATCCGGAGCCTTCTATTAACTTTCTTATGGTCCTTATATGAGACCTCAAAGAGAAAGACGATGGTTCTTCATCTATCCCCCATGCGTAACTAAGCAGTTGTTCTACTGTTACAACTCTTCCGGCGTTTGAAATAAGTTTTTCCAATATCAAAAACTGTTTTTTTGTGGCTGGTATAATTTTGCCCTCTATCTGGATTGTGAAATTAGAAGTATCTAAAGATAACTTTTCGCATGTTAGCTCTGCGTTTGTTGATTGCCTTGTCCTTCTTACTATAGCTTCCATGCGCGCCAAAAGCTCTTTCATATCAAAAGGTTTTGTGAGATAGTCATCAGCTCCTATGTTAAAAGCGGTAAGCTTGTCGTTTATACCATCTTTTGCAGTAAGCACTAAAAATGGAGTTTTTAGATTTTCTTCCCTTGCGTTTTTTAAAAGCTCAATACCGTTTTTAGGCCCTAGCATCAAGTCTAATATTACTATATCGTAAGATTTATCTTTTGTAGCGTATTTGGCATCTTCAAAGTTTGATACAAAATCTGCAAGCCAACCTTTGCTACGGACTATATCCTTTATTGATAAAGCCAAGTCTATATTATCTTCTACTATAAGGACCTTCATGCTTTAACGTTTAGCTTTTCCCCTGTGTATGGTGGATTATTTGAATTGTTTGTATTGCTAACCTCTCCTAACAGCTGTTGAACTACGTTTGACTGATTGTCTAACATAGATTTCAACCCCCATATTTGTTGTTTATTTACATTGCTAGCTTGTTGCATATCAGTTGCTATGTTTGCTATATCCATGTAGCTCATATTAATACCTCCTATAAATTAATATAAGATATATCGGCTAAAAAATCAAGTATTTTAGTTTTTACTTGTTAACAGTTTTTTTATATAGGATGCCATGTAAGCTGGATTTTGATCTTTATCAAAAAATATAGTTTTTAGGCTTTTATTGTAAATTACATATATATTGTCGGTGTGGTCTATAAGATAACCTTCCGTTTTTGAAGGTACTATTTTATAAACTACACCGTAATTGTCGGCCACTTTCTTTATGTAGTTTGGGTTTCCGGATAAACCGCTGAAATTTTTGTTGAAGAACTTAGCGTATTCGTTAGCTATACTTGGTGTATCTCTTTTGGGGTCTAAGGTTATAAACAGTACTTTTACATATTTTCTATCGCTTCCAAGCATATCATACATAGAAGACAATCTGTGCAACACCGTAGGGCATACATCTGGACAGTGGGTATATCCAAAATAAATGAGAATGACTTTATATCTTTTTTCGTAATCTTTTAAAGAAACTTGTTTATCTTTTGACAACAGCTTAAAATTGAACGGCCTTCCTTTTATATCTATGTTTTGTGGCTTTTCACAAGAAAAAAGCAATATACTAAAAATACTTACAAAAATTAACGTTAATTTACGCACAAAAATATTATAACATAACTAGTTGATTTCTCTATTTATACCTTTCATATATATTTGCTCTAATATTCTTTTCACTATTGGGGCTGCTGTAAGATTGCCTTCTATACCGTGCTCTACTATGACACCTACTACGTATTTTGGGTCTCTATAGGGAGCAAATCCTACAAACCAAGCATCTGGTTGATATTTCCATGGACTGTTTGGTCCTACATGCTTTCCGAACACCACCTGAGCTGTACCTGTTTTACCTGCTATGTCTACAATGGTAGAGAACGCATTTGTACCGGTACCTCTTAAAACCACTTCTCTTAACCCCTTCTTGACTATAGAATAATCTTCTAACGGCGCTTTTACATATCTGTATACTTTTCTGCTGTTTTTAAATATAACTTTACCGTCTGCTGTTTTTATTTCTTTTAAAAGCGTGGGTTGATATATGACACCGTTGTTTGCTATACCTTCCATCATAGTTACTTGCTGAAGAAGCGTTACTAGTACATATCCTTGCCCTATGCTCATATTTACAGTATCACCTTCATACCAAGGCTGATGAAATTTGCGTAGTTTCCAGCTTTTGGTGGGCAAAAAACCAGGCGAGTTGTATAGTTCAAAAGGTATACTGGAACCATAACCAAAATCTCTTTCTATATCGTATATTCTTTTTTGTCCAAGTTTCATACCAAGTTGGTAAAAGAATGTATCACAAGAGTTTTGAATAGCTTGGTCTATAGTTTGGTATCCAGTATCGTATCTAATCCAATTGTAAAAGATATGGTTACCCACTTTTATATATCCAGAACAATCAAGAGTGGAAGATGGGGTTATGACACCGTACTTTAACGCTGCTATAGCGATAGGGACTTTAAAGACAGAACCTGGTGGATATATAGCTTCGGTAGCTCTGTTTAAAAATGGTCTTAAAGGGTTGTTTATAATTTTATTCCAATCTTTATATATGTCGTTTGGATTATATTCTGGGAAACTGTCTAAAGCCAATATTTCTCCGTTGTGGGCATTCATCACAATAACAGCTCCTACTTTTTGCCCAGAATCTAGAAATACTTTGTGTACTATATTTTGAATTTGAGCATTTATAGTAAGTACTACGGTGTCACCTTGTACTGGAGGTTTTTTGTCTATGGTATATAACTCTTTTCCTAGAGCGTTTACCATTATTTTTTTATAGCCTAACGTGCCTATAAGGTATTTGTTAAATCTTTTTTCAATGCCTGCTTTTCCTACCAAACTTTGAGGGCCTATATTATATTTTTTAAGCTCTTTGGCGGAGGGTAACCCTACGTATCCTATTATGTGAGCGTATTCTTCACCGTATGGATATACTCTTTTTGGTACTATGCCCACAAAAATACCAGGAAATTTGTATGAGTTTGTATAAAATGTTTCTAATTGTTCTGTATTTAGATTGTCCATTATTTTTATAGGGGTTATAGAGTTTTTGTTGGCTTTTACTATATTGGTTATATCTATGCCAAACAGCCTTTTAAATCTTTCTATTTCTTTTTTTAAATGTTTGTTTTCAGATATTTCTTGGGGATCTATGTATAAGTCATAAGTGGGGATATCGTAAGCAAGTTTTATACCATCAGAACTTTCTATGGCTCCTCTTGGTGGATATAGCAGTTGAAGTCTAGTGTAGTTTTGTTTTGATTCTTCGTAATATTTTTGTCCTTCTATCACCTGAAGATAAAACAATCTTGCGCCTACTACTATATAAGCGATTAATATTAAAAGCCCAAAAACTAAATAATTTTTTTTCATTTTTTATTAAACATGTTTAAAGCTAAAAATATTAGGCAATCTATTAAAACTGCCACAGCAAAACTTATAAAACCAATGTGTATATAACTATACTTTATATAAAGTATACCAACGTTAGTTATTTTTACAAGTATATCGAAAATGAAAAAAGCAGGCAGCTTTAGATAATCATCTTCAAAGTCTATAGTATAGCTGAATAAAAACCTCGCTAAAATTGTATAAAAAGTATAGCTAAAGGTAAATATACCAAAGGTGTTTACACTCAAATCCATTAAAACCCCAAGTAAAAAAGCCTTTAACGGGGTGTAAGGATTTTCTATATTTAGGAATATTAATGGTAAAAAAGCTTCTGGAAAAGGATACGTTCCGCCTCCCTCTAGTAAGAAAAATTCTAATATGAAAAGCGCTATAAAAGATAACAGAAAATACTTTTTATTCATTTTTGATCGCCTACAACCACAACAAAATCATATATATTAGGATTTGCCAATGGTTCAACGCTTACATTCAAGAAAAATAAATTTTTAGCTCTTTTTACGCTTTTAACCTTTCCAACTAGCAAATAAGGTATTTCTTGGTTTTTTAGGCTTCTAAAATAAATTAAATCACCAACATTTATATTGTCTATTGAACTTGCATTTATAATTTTCCCATTGGGATATCCTCCCTTGTAAATATATGTATCACCGGTGGCATAGTCATATACAAGTGCATGAAACTTTTTGTTATATACTGTCATCACATAAGCGGCGTTTTTATATGTTTTAGATACTATACCAACAAAATATCCATTTGAGGAGACTATATCACCTTCTTTTATATCACCGTTGTTTTCTATCTCTATAAAACTTTTTTTACCTGATAAATCATAGCCTATTACTTTTGACACATATATATTGGGATTTGCACTTGGATTTATGAAAGATAAGCTGTTTGATATGTAGTATAGTTGCCTCGACTCATTTTGGCATTTTGCTAATTCATTTTTGAAAGTTTCGTAATAAGCGAGCTTCTTTTTTAGCAAAATATTTTCTTTTTGCGTGTTTAATAGCTCCAAGTAGTTAGACAACAAGTCTTTACTAAAAGCATAAATACTTAACCTATAACTATTTATATAGTTTAAAGGATTGTATTTTATTAGTATGTAGCTTGTTTGTGTGGGAATAAATATGGACAATAAAGAAATAATAAGCAAAAATAGATATAGAAGGTTGAGCCTCATGCAAAAGATACTTTCTTTAGAAGCTCTATATCATCTACTACCTTACCAACACCTCTTGCAACAGCTCTTAATGGGTCTTCGCAATAATAGGTTTTTATACCTAAATCTTTGGTAAGCTTGTTGTGTAAATTCCTAAGTAAAGAACCTCCTCCTGCTAACACTATACCTCTTTCTACTATATCTGCGGCTAATTCTGGAGGTGTTTTTTCCAAAGTGGTTTTCACAGCGCTTACTATAGCATTTAACGTATCTTCCAAAGCCTCGTATATTTGAGTAGAATCCACAACGATAGACCTTGGAAGCCCAGTGGCGTCTCTTCCTCTTACTTCCATTTCTTTGTTTTCCGTTGGATATATAGCTGAGCCTAGTTCTAACTTTATCTTTTCTGCAGTTTGCTCTCCTATAAGCATGCTAAACTTTCTTTTTATATATTCGGTGATAGCTTCGTTCATTTCATCTCCAGCTATTTTTAGAGAATGGGATATAACTATGCCAGACAAAGATATAACTGCTATATCGGTAGTACCGCCACCTATATCTACCACCATGTTGCCTACGGGTTCAGAAATTGGTAAATCTGCTCCGATAGCCGCTGCCATGGGTTCTGCTATGAGATAAACTTCTCTGGCTCCTGCTGATTTGGCTGCATCTATAACCGCCCTTTCTTCTACAGGTGTTACGCCGGATGGGACTCCTACCACTACTCTTGGCTTTGGTTTTAAGATACCCTTACCAAGTGTTTTTTTTATAAAATGAGATATCATTACCTGCGTAATCTCAAAATCTGTTATAACTCCATCTCTTAAGGGTCTTACAGCTTTTATATAATCAGGAGTTTTACCAAGCATTTCTTTGGCTTCTGCTCCTACTGCTAAAACTTTATGTTTTCTAGAGTCTATAGCCACTATAGACGGTTCTTCTAAGACAATACCCTTTCCTGGTACGAAGACCAAACTGTTGGCTGTTCCTAAGTCAATACCTATTGCACTGTTCATGAATCCAAACATATAAATATTTTATCTTATTTTTGATATATTTTTTTTACCAAGTTGTAAATGCTATCAGCTAGATTTATGTAATGGTCTTTGTTTTCCAAATTTGATATTAGTTCTTCTGGCAAAAACCCATATCCATGATAGGCTCCTATCAAAGCCCCGGTGATAAATCCTATAGCGTCCGTATCGCCTCCAAATTCCCAATATGAGTTTATAGCGTTTATAAAAGCTTCGAAAGGATATTCTATACCTTCTGATAGAAAATAGTATAGAGAAAGCCCGAAACTTTCAAGTACATAGCTTCCGTTTCCTATGGATAGTATAGCTTTTTCTTTGGAATACCCGTCTTCTAATGCATCTATTATAACATCTATTGTCTTTTTTGTATTTTGACTGCTGACTTTTGAGCTTAAAATATGCAATAGCTCTATCCTATTTTCTATAGTATCAAACATTTCATCGTTGTTTATGGCTTTTACAAGAAAAGCGTTGAATAAAATAGCTGCGTCTAACGCCTCAGGGCTTCTGTGGGTTAGAGCTGTTACCAATTTTGCAGCCTCTTCTGACAACTCTTCATTATCAAAATGAAGCATGGAAACAGCTATTACTCTTAATATCCCTTCTACCGAAGAAAACCTAAAGCCTTCGGTAACGTTGTTTGATAAATTGTATATGGCTTTTAATATAAAAGGGTCTGGGTATCTATGAATATTTTCACTAAAAGCCCAAGACTTTAACTTGTCAAAGTAATTGTATATATCTAGCTTTTTAGATTCTACTATGGATTCTAGCAAAAGTCTTGCTATTGTAGTTTCATCGGATGTTTCGTGTGGGGCTTGAAAAAAGGCCGGCGAGCTAGGATGGGGTTCTACAAAAGTAGTTATTGGTAAATCTCTATAAAAATCTTCCACTTGGTATATATCAAGCTCTTCAAAAGACTTACCTATGGCATCTCCTATAGCAGAGCCTAGGACAATGCCTCTAAACTTTTCTTTCATAGAAGACCTTTGGTAGAAAGTATTCCCTTATCGTGTTTTGATATGGCTTGCCTTACGCTAAAAGCCAAAGACTTAACAGCACACTCTGCTATATGGTGTAGTATATGTCCTTCTAATACTTTTATATGAATTGTAGCTTTTGCTTCTAGAGCAAAACCTTTTATAAACTCCCATATTAGCTCAAAATCAAACTCTGTAATCTTCCCTCTTAAATCTTTTCGGTCGTAATAAAAAAGTCCTCTTCCAGAAAAATCAAGGGAGCAAAGCACTAAAGCCTCATCCATAGGAAGTATTGCAAAACCATATCTATTTATACCAGATTTATCTCCAAGTGCTTTTAGCATAGCCTGTCCTAAGGCTATACCCACGTCTTCCACAAGATGATGATAAGATACATCTATATCCCCTTCGGCTTTTAATTTTATATCTATGAAGCTATGTTTTGAAAAGCTTTCAATCATATGGTTTAAAAATCCCACTGGTGTTTCTATTTGATAAACCCCAGACCCATCCAAATCTATTTCTATGTCAATCGTAGTTTCCTTTGTTTGTCTAAAAATGTGTGCTTTTCTCATATATACTCTTCCTTTATATAGTCTCTTAAAACTTTTGGTACTCTTATCTTGTTGTCTTTTGTTTGGTAATTTTCCATAATAGCCACCAAAGTTCTACCAACTGCTAAAGAGGAGCCGTTTAACGTATGCACAAATCTATTTTTACCAGTTTTGTCTTTAAATCTTATATTTGCCCTTCTAGCTTGAAAATCTTCACAGTTTGAACAAGAAGAGATTTCTCTATACTTGTTTTGAGACGGTATCCATACTTCTATATCGTAGGTTTTAGAAGCGGAAAAGCCTATGTCTCCTGAGCAAAGCACCACTACCCTGTATGGAAGTTCTAAAAGCTGTAATATCTCTTCTGCATTTGACAATAGTTTTTCAAGCTCTTCATAAGAGTTATCAGGGTGTGTTATTTTTACAAGCTCTACTTTGTCAAATTGATGTTGTCTTATAAGCCCTTTTATATCCTTACCGTGAGAACCAGCCTCTCTTCTATAGCAAGGTGTGTAGGCGGTAAGATTTATGGGTAAATCGCTTTCCTGAAGTATGGTATCTCTATAAGTATTTACAAGAGAAACCTCTGCTGTAGGTATTAAATATAGTTCATCATCTTTTATATAATAAAGCTCCTCTTGAAATTTTGGCAACTGTCCCGTTCCAATCAAGGCTTCTTCTTTTACAAGATGTGGTACTATCATCTCTTTATAGCCATTTTTTGTGTTTATATCAAGCATAAAATTTATAAGAGCTCTTTCTAACTTAGCCAATGGACCCTTCAATATGCTAAACCTACTACCTGACATAGCACTAGCTTGGTCAAAATCTATTAGGTCTCTTAGTACACCAAGCTCTGAGTGGTCTTTTATTTCAAAATCAAACCTTGGTAATTCTCCCCATCTTTTTATCTCTACGTTGTCTTTTTCATCTTTGCCGTATGGTACACTATCGTGCAAAAGATTGGGTATCCTAAGAAGTAAATCTTCTATATATTTTTCTATACGACGAAGCTCGTCTTCTAGCTCTGCTATATCGTTTTTTAAATTCTTTATCTCTTCTTCTAACTCTTCTGTGTCTATACCTTGCTTTTTTAAAATGCCTATCTCTTTGCTTTTAGAGTTCCTTAAAGCTCTCAAATCTTCTAACTTTTTTATCTTTTGCCTTTTTTCTTCATCTAGCTTTAGTATATCGTCTATCCTATCTTTTAAAAAGATATCTCTTTTTGCTAGGTTTTCTTTGACAAAATCAGGATTCTTTCTTATAAGTTCAATATTTATCATAGCCTTACCACCCTATAAACTTTATCATCTTTTAATTCAATTATTTTTTCTTCTGGTACATTTATGCCAGCTGGTACTTTTATCTTTTGTATTAGGCTTTTAATATCAAACCTCATATGAGAACCGTTTAGAGTGGATATCAATATATCAAAATTTTCATCGTCACTCAAAAATAGAAAGTCTCTAATGTTTAAAGTTTTTTGTTTTAATACATTTACACCCTGAGATGTTCTTGATTTGCTTGGAATATCTTCTAACTTTATCTTCTTTGCATAACCTTCCTCTGTTATTAAAAGCCCAAAATCTTTGCTTTCTAACGCTTTTACAACTATAGCATCATCTTTATCGTTTAATTTTATGCACTGTAGAGCTTTGGAGCTAGATGTAGAAGCTGCAACATCTTGAGTTTGTATTCTATTTATATAGCCTTTTTTCGTGATAATAAGTATCTCATCTTCGTCTTGAGAGCCACTTATGTAAACTACTTCTTCATTTTCTGATAGCTTTACAATTTGAAAGCCTTGGGTTTTGTATTCAAATTCCACCAAAGGTATTTTTTTAATACAGCCTTTGTTTGTCAAAAGTAAAAGCCTAGAGTTGTATTGCTCTCTTACAAATACCCCCACAGCATATTCATCTGTATCTTTCATATGCACTACGCTTCCAGAGAGTGCCTCAGAGCCAGCTGTCCAGTAAACCCTTCCCTTGTTTGATACTATAAAAAGCCCCTCTGTGAATTTTAACCTTGCTATATTTATTATGGGAGATTTTTCTTCTTTTTCTAAGAGTTCGCTATCAAGAAGCTCTAAAGGTTTTACGAAACCGTTCTTGGTTATGAAGACGTCTACGTAGGTATCTTCTTTAACCATACCTTCTATAAAGGTTTTTCTAGGATCTTTAAAACGCTCCGCCAGTTCTTTGGTTTCGTTTATAAATATATTTATCCTTTCTTGTTTGTTTTCTAGTATGTTTTTATACTTTTTGATATTTTCTATAAGTTCATCGTGTTCTTTTTGAAGTTTTGAAGTTTCTAAAGATGTTAACCTTTGCAGCCTCAAATCAAGAATAGCCTGAGCTTGCTTTTCTGTCAAGGACCATCCTTTTGTAAGCCTTTCTTTGGCGTCTTGAGTATCCTCTGAAGCTCTTATGGTTTCTATCACTTTGTCAATGTCTTTTATGCAAATCAAAAGCCCTTCTACTATGTGAAGTCTTTCTTCGGCTTTTCTTAGGAAAAACTCTGTTCTTCTATAAATTACGTTTAGTCTATGTTTGAAAAACTCCGTTAAAATATCTTTTAAATTTAAAAGCTTTGGTTCAAGACCTACTAAAGCCACCATGTTTATAGGAAAGTTTTTACGTAGCGGTGTATTTTTGTATAGCTTTTTTAATACAGCATCCCCTTTTGCATCTCTTTTTAATTCTATTACTATTCTTACTCCTTCCTTATCAGATTCGTCTCTTAAATCAGATATTTCTTTTAGTTTGCCAGATCTTGCCAACTCCGCTATTTTTTTTATAAGTTCTGCTTTGTTTACCATGTAAGGAATCTCGGTTATTATTATTTGCTCTTTTCCAGAGCTTGTTTTTTCTACCCTTGCTTTTGCTTGTATTGTAACTTGTCCTCTTCCGGTTTTATAAACTTCTGGCGATACTTCCCCTACTATGATACCACCGGTTGGAAAATCTGGGCCTTTTATATATTGCATCAACTCTTCAATAGTAATGTCTTGATTTTGAGCTAGAGCTATCAATGCATCGCAAACTTCTTTTAGATTATGAGGAGGAATAGAAGTGGCAAGACCTACTGCTATTCCAGTAGTGCCATTGCAAAGCAAGTTTGGCATTTTTGCGGGCAATACTTGAGGTTCCATCACACTTTCGTCAAAGTTTGGTATAAAATCAACGGTATCGTTTTCTATATCTTCTAAAAGGCTCAAAGTGATTTTAGCAAGCTTTGCTTCTGTATACCTCATGGCTGCTGGGGGGTCTCCATCTATAGAGCCAAAGTTTCCTTGCCCTATGACAAGAGGGTATCTTAAGTTAAAATCTTGTGCCATTCTTACAAGTGCGTCGTATATAGCTTGGTCTCCATGCGGATGATATCTTCCCATGGTATCACCCACTATACGAGCGCATTTTTTGAAGGGTTTGTCTGGGGTGAGGTCCATCTCATACATTGCATATAGTATTCTTCTTTGAACTGGTTTTAACCCATCTCTTACATCGGGTATAGCTCTACCCACTATAACGGACATCGCATAGTCAAGGTAAGATTGTTTAGCTTCTTCTTCTATAGGTATTTCCAATATTTCCATAAATAAAATTTTATCATATAAAAAGCCTTAAACTGTTAAAACTTTTTGTATAAGTTCACATACACTATGGACACTTACCTTTGTTAAAATTTTCTATAAACCAATAAATGAAGGAGGTAAGCTTTTATGGTTAAAAGTTTAGGAAGAACTTACATAACATTAGAAAGAAGGTGACAAGTCTGCCACGCTCCACAAGTCTGCCACGGCTCACAAGTATGTCACGATTCACAAGTCTGCCACGGTTTATTGATTACCTTAATACTCTATTAAAGAAATGCCTAGAAAAATATAACTTTGTAAGACCTCACTGTGCTTTTTAGTATACAGATCTTCTAGAGAAGTAGCTACAAGTATACCACAGTCTACAAGTATACCACGACCTATGGCGATAAAGTTTATGAGATTGGAGTAACAGTATGAAAATTTGGTATAATTTTTTTGGTGTAAGTGTTGGCGCGCGGCATGCTTATCAAGATATACTGAACTCATACTTATAAACTTTGTGCTATAATGTTAAAATTATGGAATTTGAAGCTGTAATAGGATTAGAAGTGCATGTACACATGGATACCAAAACAAAGATGTTTTGTTCTTGCAAAATAGAATACGATGCCCCACCAAACACAAACGTTTGCCCAGTATGTATGGCATTGCCAGGTAGCCTTCCAGTTATTAACAAAAGAGCCGTGGAGTATGGTATAAGGACATCGTTAGCTTTAAACTGTACTATAAATCTTACATCCATCCTTGCAAGAAAGCATTACTTTTATCCGGATTTACCTAAAGGTTATCAAATATCTCAATACGAAAAACCTTTAGCTGAACATGGTTTTGTGCTTTTAGAAAATAAAAGAGTAAGAATAAGAAGGCTTCATTTAGAAGAAGACGCTGGTAAAAACAACCACTATGAAAATAGCTCTTTGGTGGATTTAAATAGAGCAGGTACTCCTCTCATGGAGATAGTAACTGAGCCAGATATAAACTCGAGCGAAGAAGCAAAAGAGTTTTTAGAAAAACTACGAGCTATAGTAAGATACGCCGGTGTTTCAAAAGCAGATATGGAAAAAGGTCAATTAAGATGCGATGTAAACGTATCTTTAAGACCAAAAGGTTCCCAGGAGCTTGGTACCAGAGTAGAGGTAAAGAATGTAAACTCTTTTAAATTTGTTCAAAAAGCCATAGAATACGAGATAGAACGTCAAAAAGCTATTCTTTTAGAAGGAAAGTCCGTAGAGCAAGAAACAAGGGGCTTTGATCCTCAAAGCGGTAAAACGTTTGTTATGAGAACAAAAGAAGAGGCAGAAGACTACAGATATTTTAAAGACCCAGACTTGCTTCCTCTTATCGTAAGCGAAGAGCTTTTGAAAAATATAAAAGATAATATGCCAGAGCTTCCAGATGAGCGCATAGAAAGATTTATAAGGGATTATGGACTTTCAAGGTACGAGGCTTCAGTGCTTACAAATCTTAAGGAACTTGGAGACTTTTTCCAAGAAGCTACAAAATACACCAAAGAATATAAATCTCTTAGCAATTGGCTTTTAAACGATGTACTTGGATTTATGAATGAAAACCAGCTAGAAGAAATTCCTACAACACCAGAGCATCTTGCTAAGCTTGTAGAACTCATCAAAAAAGATGTGATATCTACTAAAATAGCTAAGGAAGTCATAAAAGATATGCTTTTAACAAAGAAAGACCCAGATATCATCATAGAAGAAAAAGGCCTAAAGCAAATATCAAACGAAGATGAAATAAAAGCGGTGGTGATAAGTGTCCTTGAAAAGTATCCTCAAGAAAGAGAAAGGTTAAAAAACGGTGAAGAAAAGCTTATAGGATTTTTAG
The DNA here is from genome assembly GCF_054656715.1 of Hydrogenobaculum acidophilum. NCBI lineage: Bacteria > Pseudomonadati > Aquificota > Aquificia > Aquificales > Aquificaceae > Hydrogenobaculum > Hydrogenobaculum acidophilum. The sequence continues at coordinate 20,457 of NZ_BAAHXP010000012.1, read as the reverse complement.
TGGGTGAAGTTATGAAGCTTACTAAAGGTAAAGCAAATCCAAAACTTGTAAACAAACTCATAAGAGAGTGTTTATGAAAATAGCTATAGGTTCAGACCACGCTGGTTTTGATTTAAAAGAAGCTTTAAAAGAATATTTAATATCAAAAGGCCATGAACTAATAGACTGTGGCACTCATTCTAAAGAATCCACAGATTATCCTATATATGCTAAAGAAGTGGCTCTTCATGTTAAAAACCAAAAAGCTGATAGGGGCATACTAATATGCGGCAGTGGTCTTGGTATGTCTATAAGTGCAAACAAGATAAAAGGTATAAGAGCAGCCCTTTGCCTAAATGAGTATATGGCAAGGATGAGTGTAAAAGACAACAATGCAAACATTTTATGCCTTGGTGGTAGGGTAATAGGGGTTGAATTGGCAAAGTCTATAGTGGACGCTTGGTTTGAAGCTCATTTTGAAGGTGGACGTCACGAAAGAAGATTAAGGATCATAGCATCTTTTGAGGAAGAATGTTGATAAATGAAAAAAATAGTTATAACGGGCGGAGCTGGATACATAGGCTCTCATATGTTAAAAGAAGCCATTAAAAGAGGATACGATGTACTGGTGATAGACAACCTATCCACTGGTCATGAAGAGTTTATAAAAGGTGGCAAGTTTTTAAAAGCTGATATACAAAGCGAAGAAGCTTTTAGAGCCATTGAGGAGTTTAAACCAGATGTTATAGTTCATTTTGCAGCTTATATAGCTGTGGAAGAATCCGTACAAAATCCTATAAAGTATTACGAAAACAATTTTTGCAACAGTTTAAAGCTTTTAGAATACGCTGTAAAATCAGGGGTGAGAAATTTTATTTTTTCATCAACAGCGGCAGTTTACGGTATAAAATCTGATAAGCCTGTAAAAGAAACAGACTCTATAGAACCCATTAACCCTTACGGTCAAGCTAAGGCAAATTTTGAAAAAGCTTTAGAAGATGTGTCTAAAGTTAGCGATTTGAAATATGTGATACTTAGATACTTTAATGTGGCTGGAGCAGACCCAGATGGAGAACTTGGCCAAATTTCCAAAAAACCAACACATCTTATATTAAGAGCTTTAAAAGCTGCGAAAGGTGAAATAAAAGATTTTGGTATATACGGCACTAATTATAATACAAAAGATGGCACTTGCATAAGAGATTACATACATGTATCAGACCTTGTGGATGCTCATTTTGAGGCTATGAAATATCTTGAAGAAGGTGCTGATTCAGATATTTTTAACTGCGGTTACGGAAAAGGGCTTAGTGTAAAAGAGATAGTTGATATAGTGAAAAAGGTAACAGGGGTTGATTTTCCAGTGTATAATTACGACAGAAGACCAGGGGACCCGCCTGTTCTTATTGCAAACGTTGATAAGATAAAAAGCACTCTTGGTTGGAAGCCAAAATACGACGACCCTTATTTTATAGTAAAAACCGCTTGGGAATGGGAGAAAAAGCAGAGCTAACGTTGGCTTTTTCTTATATGGTCCAATGTGTTTATTAAAAGCCCCAAAACTATAAAGAAAGAACCGAGTATCTCATAAACATCCATTTTCTCTTTTAATATAATCATAGAAGCTATCATTCCAATCACAGGTGTAATTAGCATTGTAAGTCCCATAAAACCAGAGGGAAGCCTTTTGATGGCATAACTCCAGATAACCCATGCCAAAGCGTTTGCTAAAATCGCATTGTATGCTATACCAAATAATAGAAGATAAGATAACTTTATATAAAACTTTTCAAACATTACCGCAAAAAATAAAATTCCGACACTACCTATTAGCATTTGCCAAGCGTTTAACGACACTATATCTAGTGTTAAACTGCGATATTTTTTCTGCCATATTACTGCAAAAGCCCAAGAGATGCCGCTCAAAATAGCTAGTGCGTCCCCTAAAAAACCTTTACCTGTTATAGTGTTCCAGGGTTCTAAAACTAAAAAAAGTCCTGTGAAAGCTACTACGTTGCTTACTATTTCTCTTTTATCTGGTATTTCTTTTAAGATTTTCCAGGAGAATAGCACCAACCAAAAAGGCATTGAATAAACTAATATCGCTGTTTTACCAGCTTTTGCAAATTTAAGAGCCAATATAGTAAGTCCCACAAAACCCGTAGTTTGTAAAAGCCCTAATATGCTTACATATTTAATGTGTTTTAATTTGAGGCTTTTATTGTTAAAAGCCAATATACCAAAGAGTAAAAAAGAGCCTAAAATGCTTCTAAAAAAAGCAAAGTAAAGCTCTGGCATATAGTGGATTGATTGTTTCATTAAAACCCAGTTGTAACCCCATATAAAAGATAGCAATATCAACGATAAAAGTGCTTTTTTGTCTATGTCCATTAAATATATTTTAGGATAGTGAGGTTTTTCTGATTTGCTATCAAATCCATTAAAGATTGATATGCTAACTGATATTGAGAATAATCTGTCAATACATTTGCTACGTTGGCATCTTGGTAATTGGCAAGTTCATTTGTAGCTACAGTAGTGGTGTTTGTTAGGATGTTGTTTTGGGTTTGTATATTTTGAATATAGCTTCCTACCTGGGCGTTGGCATAAGATATTTGGTCTATAGCTCTTTGTACATTAAATATATAACTACCATTTGGTATTTGGCTTGTATTAAATTGAGAGAATGCACCATTTACTATGTCTGTAGCTGTAAGAGATTGAGAAGCCAGCATAGAGCTTATCTCTAAGCTATAAGTACCGTTTTGATTTTTAACAAAATCTGCGTAAGCAGCACCGCTTGAGGATAAATTGATGAGATTTGCTACATCTATTAGGCTCATATTGGCAGTATAGTCTATCGGTATGGTGCTAGAGCTTATTCTTATTTCCAATGTTCCATTTACTCCAATTGGCGCAGTAAGACTGTTAAAGGATTGGGAAGAGATTACCATATTTGCCCCAAGCTCATTGTCTATGGTTGGAAGACCCAAGCTTAACCTATCGGCAGCTTGCTTTAATACAGAAAAGACACTTTCTTGTTTAAAAGAAGAAGATACGTATTGGTTTAAATCTACTATATTTAAAGGTTTGGCTACGTCTTTACCTGCTATCTCTAAAGAAAATGTGGAATTTGAGTTTTGTCTTATAAAAGCTTGCAACGTACCGCTAAATACGTTGTTTATGTAGTTTGATAATTCCAAGAGATTAGAGGGTGTCTGGTCTAACGTGTAAAGTGAGTTGCTATCCACTAAAGAATAGGTGGCTGATAGGTTGTTTGTGGATGGCGATATTTCTATACCATAGGTATTATCTATGTTGTGTAGTATAGAAGCCTTAAAATTTCCACCAGTAGATGTAGATATTTTATTTAGTAAAGTAGCCAATGTATCGGTACTCGAATACGAGATATTGTAAATATTTGTGGAAGATGCTGTTACCATGCTTAGGGAGATAGTACCAGATATTCCTAAATTGGAATTCGTAGAAGATAGTCCGGCGTTCCAATCCCATTCGTACGGCGTATTGTTGTAATTTATCTGATATACATTGGTACCATAGTGTATTATGAGTTCTCCTGCTCCTGAAAAGCTTTGTGTGTAAGAGTTGTATGAGGTAGAGGTGGTTTGTATATTTAGACCAAAGACGTTTTGACCGTTTAGATACGTGGGCACTTGGTAAGAGTTTGAAATCTGCGTGTAGTAATCTGTTGTTGAGGCTTGATAAGAAAAGCTAGGGCTAAAAGGTTGAATAGACAATGAAGAACCACCAAATAAATAATCGTTTCCAAATTTCTCGTTTGCTTTTGATAAAGTGAGCTCTAACACAGAATAGATGCTTTGACCCATATTTATTAGTTGAGTTGAATTGTAAGCGGCTTCGTTTGCTGCTGCTACAACGTTTGTATTTACTGTTTGAAGATAATCGTAGAGGTTTCCTAATATAGATGTTGTAGTAGTTAGTGCGTTGCTAGCAGAAAAAGCATTCTGTGAATATGTTGATAAAAGCACTATCTCTTTTTTTAAATTTATAACTTGCTGGGTGTCTCCGGGATTTTCGCTTATATTTAACAGTTTATATCCTGTGGAAGCTTCTTCTATTGTATCTTGAAGGTTGTTGAGTACCACGTTGTCTTGGGATTTGTAAAAGTTATAAAGGCTTAAATCTGGTATAGCTCCTGCCATAGCTTATCCTCCATTTACCATATTGAGAGTGGTTTGCATTAGGTTGTTCAATATTCCTACTATGCTTGCAGAGGCTTGATAGTCTTGTTGCAGATTTTGTAGTGTGATGTATTGTTGGTCTAGAGATACTCCTTGAACTTGTTCTACTTGAGAGCTTATCGAATTTACCAAAGAACTCATGCTGCTATAACTTGTTTGTAAAATGTTCACAGTAGATGCAACAGAACCTATAAGTGTTTTATATAAACTCTTTGAAGACGCCCACCAGCTGTTGGAGTAATAAGAAAAGTTGGAAGCCGAGCTTGGATCCACGTTTTGTAATATTGCGCCAAGACTTGGGTTTATAGATATGCTAGAGGCATCTATGCCTTCAAAAACCATTTCGCTTTTATATATATTGCCACCACCCATTAGAAAGTTTGAAGATGAATCTGTTACGGTATAGTTTGACGGGTTTGAGGAGCTTATAGCAAGAGAATAAGTCCCATCTGGATTTGATACAACGCTAGCGCTGAAAAGGCCTATAAGAGCTGGGTTTGAGTCTATTAAAGATGTCAAAGAATTTAGAGAGTATTGTCCATAGTTTGTTATAGAGTATATAGCAACATTTCCATTGTAAAATGTGAGCGTAGCGTTTTGTCCTATTCCATAAGAAGACAGCGATACCGTGTTGCTTATAATATTTTTGCTAAATGTGTAAGTGTTGTAAGAATCTGCTATGCCGTATTTTGATTGATTTAAAGATGCTATATGTAAAGAGTATAAGCCTGTAAAGCTACTTCCACTATCCACTATATTGTATTGGTTTGGATTTTTTATTTGGATTCTAAGATGGTATAACCCATCTTGCTCTTTCACGATACTAGCGCTAAATAACGTTGCAGATGGTATTTGTGATAGTTCATTTGCTATTTGAACTAAGCTTTGATTTGTATATGTAATGCTAAAAAGTGGTGTTGTATTGTTTCTAAATGTCAATACCCCTGTCTGTGATATGGTATCTGTGGAAGATGAAAGACCTATAGGCATGTCTATAAATGGTGATGAGACTATATTGGCGTAGTATTTACCTTGAAGATTTGGGTTGTTGTTTATAGCGTTTACAATCTGATCTAAAGACATATCGGTATAGTTTAGCTGAGCATAAGTCCCAGAACTAGAATTATCAGTGAAAGATAGTACACCAGCAGGTCCACTACCACTTGTAAAAACTATATTTGACGAAGAATCTACTATATTGTAAACCCCTGTGAAAGAACCAGTGGTATTGCTGTAATTAGGTACAATTTGCAAATAATAGTTCCCGGAAGGGTCTAAAGATATGTTGGCATTAAACATGCCGCTTGCATCTATTGAGTTTGATAGTTGTACTAAATTTAGTGAACCATAATTTGCTATTGTGTAGCTTGGGGTGGTACCACTGTAAAGGGTTAGGCTTCCGTTGGATACTCCTAGTGATGAAAGTGTTGCTGCGGTAGAAGAAACATGGTTTGGCGGTAAACTCCAAACCTCTCCTTGATTTCCTATGGGAGAATCTGTACTTGTGAGGTTTTGCACTAGATAATAGTTAGACCCACTTTGTACTGGTATTTTTGTATTCATTATAGCGTTGGCTGCTACGTTATCTTGTTCAACTTTATATGTATTAACATCATATGAAAAATCTATCATTGCTTTTAGTTCGCCACCTTGCACATAATTTGTAATATTTATAGCTTGATTGTTGTTGTTCAACCACTCTATTGTTTGGTATGGTGAATCACCAGAGCTACCTAAGGCAAGTTTCCAATAATTTGTCCCATCTACAAGCGTAAAGCCACCGTTGATTGCGATATGAACTCTTCCAATAGAATCTTCTTGAACGTTTACGCTTATAAGTTTAGATAACTCCGATATATAAGCGTCTCTTTGGTCTAAAAGCTCCTTATAATTATGGGCATTTGAATATGTAAGAGCGTAAGAGGTAGTTATTTGTTGGTTGAGGTTGGCTAAATTTTTTATAAGTGTATTTATTTGATTTAGGTACTGCAAAGAGCTTGTTGGTACTTGGTATGCTAAGTTATTTATAGTGGAAGCGTTTGAATTCAGATTTTGAGCAAAATTGCTTGCAGTAGTAAGGACTTGATTTTGATATCCTATATTTGAAGTATCTGTAAAAAGCTGCGTGAAAGCACTAAAAAAAGCATCATCGTAAGAAGTGGAAGAAGAGTTTGGACCCACTACGTTAAATATGTTTTGCACTTGCTTGTTGTATTGAAGTCTCGTGTTGTAATAGTCTAAGCTAGAACTTTTATTTTGTAAAAGCTGAAAAAAATAAAGGTTTTGAATTCTTTTTATATCCTGTAAACTTACACCTACTGGATATGTATCTTGGATAATAGGTACTTCTTGTGCATAATTTGAGTTGCTAGCGTTTGTTATATTTTGAGAAGTAATATCTATAGCTTGCTTAAATATGTTTAGAGCGTTTGTAACTAAATCGTATGAACCAAACCCCATACTCAAGCCCTCGCTGAAAATCCTTTAGACTTTATATAATTTAAAGTTTCTGATATGAGTCCATTTACTATGTTGTTCAGTTCTAATATAAGAGTAGATATATATATGAGATCGTCCATGTGTTTTAGGGTAGATTCTTCTGATGATTTTTCAATGATGGACACAAGTTCTTGAAGCTTTGATGATATGTTTTGATATTCAAAAGGCCTTTTGAGCGCATCTTTTATCTCTTTTATAAGCGTTTCCATGCTTTTTGTATCGGCATTTACCCTCATATTTTTAGCATTATACCAACATCTATTATAAGCTTCTCTACCACTTCAGCGGGGTCTTGAAAATAGTATTTTATATCCATATCAGCTTTTTGTAAAAGCTTTATAATGTTAAATAACTTATCCTTTCTAATAGTTTTTAATTGTTTTGCCAATATATTTTTTTGGAAAGGATGGTTTATGCCTAAGATTTTGCAGGTTTCATCAAAGCTTTTGTTTATTTTAAAAGCTAAATACATGTTGGTAAATTGTTTTTGTATAAACCCAAGAGTCAAAAGAGGATGTTGGCCAAGCTTGATTGTATCGTAGAATATAGATAAAGCTCTTTTTATATCTTGGTTTATAAGAGCATCCACAATAGAAAAAGCCTCATCTTTTGGTTCTTTTATCATAGCTTTTGACAAGATATCTTTTGTAATAGGCATAGACTTTGCTAAGAGTATAAGTTTATCTGTTTCGTTTTTTAGATTTAAAGAATCTGTTCCTATTGTGTTTATAATGCTATCTATTATATCTTGCTTTAGTTCTATACCTTCTTTTTTAAACTTTTTTTGTATTAGGCTTTTTAGGTAATCTGGTTTTTTTTGTTTGGAAGTTAAGATATTTATATCTCCTAAGATGTTCTTTAAATTCTTTATATCTTTTTCCGACAAATCCTCGTATTCTTCCAATATAAGAATGTTTTTGGTTTTTTTTAGAAAATCAAGGTTTTCTTTCTTTAACTTGCTTAAAAGTTCAGTAAAATTTTTTATAATAACAACAGATTTTTTATTGAATATACTCTTTGAAGAGACTATATTTTTGAAGTTATCATAGTCTAATTCATCTGCCCAATAGGTTTTAGTATCGTATTTCTGTTTTATAAGTTGTTCAAAATATTGAATAAAATACACATCCTTTCCATATAAAATAGTGTGTGTAAGATGCTCAAAAGAGCTATCTTTCTTTATATAATCTAACACATCAAGCATTCTTATAAAATAATAAACTTAAGATATTTTTCAATGTTTGCTTTATTAAATGTCTATGCACTACCAAATCTACCATACCTTTTTTAAGAAGAAACTCTGATGTTTGGAAGTCTTCTGGTAACTGTTGTTTTATAGTCTGCTCTATGACCCTTGCTCCTGCGAAGCCTATTATGGCTTTTGGTTCTGCTATGATAACATCTCCTAAAAAAGCAAAAGAAGCTGATACTCCGCCTGTAGTAGGGTTTGTAAGCACCGTTATAAAGGGTATATAATTTTTATGCATGATGTCTACTGCAATAGAAGTTTTCGCCATTTGCATTAAGGATATTACGCTTTCTTGCATTCTTGCACCGCCTGAGGTTATAATGCTTATATGCGGTTTTTTGTCTTGAACCGCTTTTAAAGAGGCTAGCTTAAACCTTTCACCCACCACAGAACCCATGCTACCGCCTATGAAGCTAAAATCCATAACGCTAAGTATGATAGGATAATCTGATAGCTTTCCATCAAATATTGTAATAGCCTCAGAGGTGTTAGAACTTTCTTTTAACGTTTTTAATCTATCTTTGTATTTTTTTGTATCTTTAAAGGATAAAAAATCTGTAGGTTTTATATATTCAAATAAAACACTGTAGTTGTAATCGAGTATCATGTTAGCCCACGAATAAGGGTTCATCTGATGGTGATGCCCACATTTTGGACATACATAGAAGTTTGTTTCTAACTCTTGGGCTAGAAGTATGTTTTTACACTCATCACACTTTGTCCAAAGGTTTTCTTTTTTTTCTTTTTTTCTAAAAAAATCAAATATACTCATGTCAAATCTCTATGTTGTCTATAAGTCTAGTGTTTCCTATTTTCACAGCTATAAGTATTCTATCATACTTGCTTACCACTTTCTTTTCCTCCAGCGTATCTTTGTCTACTACTTTAATGTAATCTATACTATCCACATCTAAAACCTCTTTAGCTTGTTCTATAATTTTATCTGAATCTTTTACACCGCTTTCAAAGATTTCTTTGGCTTTTAATAAAAATTTGTAGATAGTGCTAGCTCTTTTTCTGTCTTCTTTTCTTAGGTAAGTGTTTCTGGAGCTCATAGCCAAACCATCTTTCTCTCTTTTTGTTGGCACAGGGATTATTTCTACATCAAAGTTTAAATCTTTTACAAGTTTTTCAACAATTTTTAACTGTTGATAGTCTTTTTCACCGAAAAATGCTTTATCTGGATTTACTATGTTAAAAAATTTTGCAACCACTGTACATACGCCGTCAAAGTGCCCTGGTCTAAAGACACCTTCTAATACATTTGCCAAAGGTCCTATGTTTATAGTGGTAGAAAAACCTTCTGGATATATCGTTTCTACTTCTGGTGTAAAAACTATGTCTACTTTTTCTTTTTCTAAAAGCTTCAAATCCCTTTCTAAGTCTCTTGGATATCTGTTGTAATCTTCGCTTGGACCAAATTGTTTTGGATTTACAAATATGCTTACTACTACATTGTCGCATGTTTTTTTGGCAGCCCTTACCAAAGACAAGTGTCCTTCGTGAAGGTATCCCATAGTAGGTACATACCCAATGGTTTTTAGGTTTTGTTTTTGGCTTTTAACAAAATGTTTAATGCAATCTACATCTTTACAAATCTTCATAGTTTCATTATACAATAAACCTAATAAGCTCCTTCTTTTTTGAAAACTACTTTTATAGTTTTAAAGAGTATTATGATGTCAAGCCATAAAGACCAATTTAGTACATACCAAGTATCTAGCTTTAACCTTTCTTCAAAAGAAAGCTCATTCCTACCGCTTACTTGCCACAAACCGGTAATACCAGGCCTGGTTAGTAGTATATAGTCTTTATAATCTCCCATATCTTTTTCTTCGGAAGGCAAATATGGCCTTGGTCCTACTAAACTCATCTCTCCCTTTAATACGTTAAATATCTGTGGAAGCTCGTCTAGAGATGTTTTTCTTAATATTTTACCTATTCTTGTAATTCTTGGATCGTCTTTTTTTAGTTTTTTGAAAGTCTGCCATTCTAAAAGTGCTTCTTTGTTTTGTTGTAAAAATTGCCTTAAGATTTCTTCGTTATTTATATACATAGTCCTAAATTTTATACATTTAAATATCTTACCGTTTTCTCCAAGTCTTTCTTGTACAAAGAAAACTGGTCCTTCACTGTCAAGTTTTATCAGTATTGAAAATGCAGCTATTATAAAAAGTAGTATTGGAAGAAGCAGCGCTGCCACTGTTATATCAAAAATCATTTTTGTAGCTTTATTTATCCTAGATTCCAGATTGTTGGTGATTTTTATCAAGAAAAGCTGTTCTTTGAATAGATGATAAAGCTCGCTATTTAAAAGACCTATACCTTTCAAGTCTGGTACTACAAACACCTGCCTTATATATCTATGTGTTGTATTTACTAGGTGAGATAGCTCTTCGTTGTTTAAAGATGGTATGGATATTATAGCAGCTTCTATATCTTTAAGATTTTTTATATCTTCTTTGGTCCCTATAATGGGTATTTTTATATTGTTTATTTCTATGAATCCTTTTTTAAAATCGTCTAAAAATCCTCTAACATAGTATCCTAGATGCTCGTCTTCTAAAATACCTTTTGCTACGCTTTTGCCAGAAGAACCAGCTCCTATTATAACCACTGGACTTTTCCAGATGTTAATATGGTTTAGTAGTTTTTTACCAAAATACCTTAAAATAGATATTGTAAAAACAGCGTAAAAACAAAGAAGTATCAAAGTAAGCCTAGACATTTCAAGGGACATCTTGCTAAGGGATAATACAGCAAATACAAAGATACCAGACAAGAAAACGGCTTTTAATATTTCTTTTACTTCAAACCAATAAGTATATCTTTTAGTATAAAGCTTTTGATACCATATAAAAAATAAGAATACTATAGGTATCCACCAAAAAGATATAAAATGGAAAAAGCTAAAGTTAAATATGATATTTTTTATAAGGAGTTTTCCTAAAATTTTTCTTGAAATAAAGGCTAAGAAGAGTGAAATGTAAAAGGCTATTAAATCTATGATAATCAGTGAAAATATTCTAATAAAGTTTTTCATTAGAGAATGATACCGCTGGCGTTCGGTCTAAACTGAAGCGCTAAACTTATGTGCTCTGGTTTTATATATGTAGATTCGTTCATATCTGCTATAGTTCTGGATACCTTTAAAAGTCTAGCATAAGACCTCCCTGTAAGGTTTAGGTTTGATATAGCGTTTGATAGAAGTTTTTTAGCATGCTCATCTAGGATACAGAATTTGTCTATTTCTTCTTCTGTCATCTCTGAATTAAATCTTGTTTTTGAGTTCTTAAAGCGCTCTTTTGCTATGTTGAAAGCATTAAACACCATATCTTTTAACTCTTGAGAGGATATAGTCTTTTTTCTTGCAATAAGCTCTTCTTCTTTTAAAGCCTCTACACTAACAAACAAATCTATCCTATCAAGCAAAGGTCCTGAGATTTTAGACTGGTATTGTTTTATTTGATGAGGTGAACATTTGCAAGCTTTTAGATTGCTCTTATAATACCCGCAAGGGCAAGGGTTCATAGCACCTACTAGTAGAAAGGACGCGGGAAATTTAACGCTACCATGAACTCTTGATATATTTACTTCTCTATCTTCTAATGGCTGTCTTAGGGCTTCTAAAGTTTTTATATTAAACTCAGGCATCTCATCTAAAAATAATACGCCCTTATGAGCCAACGATACAGCGCCTGGTTTTGGTATAGTCCCACCGCCTATTAAAGATGCCTCCGAAGCGCTTCTGTGTGGTGCGGCAAAAGGTCTTTGCTTTATAAGGGAATTTTTTAAAAGACCCGCTACGCTATATATTTTTGATACTTCTAAAGACTCTGCATCATCCAAGGGGGGCATAATGCTTGGTAGTCTTTTAGCTAGCATAGATTTTCCGCTACCAGGAGGTCCTATAAAGAGTATGTTATGAAAACCAGCTGCTGCTATAGCACATGCTTTTTTTGCCATATTTTGGCCTATAACATCTATCATATCAAGATACTCTTCTTTAATATTTTGTTCTTGATGCTTTATAGGAGGTAAAACTTTGTCTTTGTTTATAAAGTTGACAAGTTCTTCAATGTCTTTTGGAGAGTATACGCTTATATGTTTTAAAAATGATACTTCTTGAGCGTTTTCTAATGGTACTACTATGTTCTTTATTCCTATTTCTTCAAGAGCCAAAACCATTGGCAATATACCGTTGATTGGTTTTATAACACCTTCTAAAGATAGCTCTCCTAAGAAGGCAAAGTCTTTTATATTGTCTTTTTTGACGACCCCTAGATAGCAAAGTATACCTATGGCTATTGGTAAATCATAAAATGTGCCTTGTTTTCTTATATTAGAAGGTGATAAGTTTACAGTAATTCTTTTTGGTGGAAAACCAAATCCTCTGTTTACAAGGCTTGATCTTACCCTTTCTTTGGATTCTTTTATGGCAACATCTGGAAGACCCACGATGCTAAAGCTAGGTAAACCGTTTGAAATATCTAATTCCACGGTAATTTTTATGCCTTCAATACCAAGTAAACCAGCGCTGTTTATCTCAAAAAACATCTTCTCTTATGGTGTCATCTTCTTCTAAGTATTCGCCGCTTTGGACTTCTAGCATCTCTAAATCTATGATACCTGGATTTTCTATGTAGTGCCAAGTGGACTTTGGTACAAAGAAGCTTTCGTTTTCGTGAAAAAAGTGCTGTTTATCGCCTATTATAACTTTTGCAGTGCCTCTTAATATTATCCAGTGCTCTGTTCTATGATGATGCATCTGCTTTGATATGTGTTTTTTAGGTTTTAACAATAGCTTCCTTATTTTGAAATTTTTGCCTTCTTCTAAAAGCATATAATACCCGTATGGCTTATACGCAATTAAAGATTCTTCCGCTCTTTTATCGTTTTTAGCTTTTAGTATATCTACAAATTTTTTTACATCTTGAGAGTTGTTTTTATCTGCAATCAAAGTGGCATCTTCTGTGTCCACTATTATAAGATTTTGAAGACCTATTGCCCCCACAAGTCTTTTATTTGATATTATAAGGTTGTTGTGTGAGTTTAGCGCTATAGAGTTATCTCCTACTAAGGCGTTGTCGTTTTGATCTTTTTGAAGCTCTTCATATACAGATATCCATGAGCCTACATCAGACCATTTGATGTCTAGTTTTGCACATGCACCTTTTGTTGTATGCTCCATTATCGCATAATCAAAAGAGTTTGCTTTTGCTTTTTGGAAGCTCTCTAAACCGCCTTTTATAGATATCTCGTATAAAGGGGTATCTATTTTTTTAAACTCTTCTATCAAAAGCTCTTTACTAGCAAAAAACATACCGCTATTCCAAAGATACTCTCCAGAATTTATGTATTTTTCTGCTACGTCCTTGCTTGGTTTTTCTACAAATTTATCTATTTTGTATATGTCTTCTGATACGGTATCTCCTATTTTTATGTATCCATATCCTGTTTCTGGATAGGTAGGCTTTATGCCAAAGGTTATTATATAGTTTTTTGTATATGGGTAGGTTTTTCTTACAAAATCTTCAAAACGGTCTTTGTTTTCCAGCTTATGGTCTGATGGTAATATAAGTAGGCTAGTGTTTTCTTCTGCATGATATGTGGCTAATGCTATTGCAGGAGCTGTATTTTTTGGTATCGGTTCTATTATTATGCTAGCCTCTATCCCAATTTCCTCTAAATTATTTTCTGCTATCCAATAATAGTTATCTGAAGTGATTATTATTATATTATTTGTAATATCTTTAATTCTTAAAATAGTCTCTTGAAATAAAGAATATTTTGAGAAAAGCTTCAAAAACTGTTTTGGGTAATTGGAGCGAGAGAGGGGCCATAGCCTTGTGCCAGACCCACCGCAAAGTATAACTGCTGTAATGTCCATATTATGTGGTGGAACCTTCTTCATCTAAGTAAAGATCTTCATCGGATATAATACCGTTCCATCTTGAAAAACCAGGCAACGCCTCTATCCTATACCAAGCGGAACGATACCATATACCATCTGGATCTTTTTTTACAGGTGCTAACTCATATGCTTTTGTTTCTTTGTGATAATCCCATGTGATATAGTTGTTAAAATCTTGTATTATATCTGTTATGGCTACTCCTATTTCTCCGGTTAATATTTTTTGAAACTCTCTCCATCTATATATAGAAGAATCTCTTAGGGTCAATCCGAAATATCCTACTGCACCTTCATCTTTCAAGAGCGAGATACCTCTTTTTATAAAAGCGCTAAAAGCGGCTATTGTTTCTGGTGGATCTGTGATGAACACATCAAATTTACCAAGCATTTCCTCTGGAAGAGGTTTTCTCAAATCCCATACGAAGGCTTTTGCATTTTTTATACCAAGTCTTTCAAATATTTCGTTGTCAAAGTCTATAGAACGCTTGTCTATATCTATTATAGTTACAGAGTTTGCTTTCCTTGATAGAGCTATAGCAAGTCCTGTTAAATCGTCTTCTGCTCCCATGACTACTATGTCTTTACCCTGTAAATCTCCTCTTGAGTCTATAAATAAAACCCTACTAACTGTGGTCTCTGGCGTTACAGAACCTTGGTCGTAATCTTGGATTGCCTTTGGTCTATTTTTGGTCTCTTGTAAAAATGCCCTGTAAAGTTCTATGTCCAGATAGAAAGGTATGCCTCTGCCTTCGCAAGCTTGGCACTTGTATTCTTTTCTTGGGTGTATGTTGTATTCCTTTATAAGGTCATAGCCTTTTTGAGTAAGTATTATATCTTGATTTTGATCTATAAAAACGTAGCCTTCTTCTAAAAGTGTGTTTATGATACCAGCGGCTGCCGGTACTGGTAGGTCGGCGTAGTCTACTATGCTCCAAAAGTTTCCAGCTACCAAAAGCCCAGATAAAACCATTTCTATGTTTTTCTTATATAGCTTAACACCGCCTTTTTCTTTAGCTTTTTCAGCTAGTTCAACAAGTTTGTTACTCAAGACATCACCTCCTTTAATTAGTCTTGATATTATACCATATTTTATGTTTTCATGCTTAAGTATTGCTTTTACGCTTGTTTTATAGCTAATAATTCAACATAATAAGTAGTTATATACTTTTCATTAAAATCATAAAGTTCTTTAAGGTGTTTTGGCATATTTTCTAATATGTCAAAGATGTGTTTTCTATTTTGCTCAGATGTATTCATCCTATCAAACCACTCTGGTAACATATATTTTGTTTTTATGGTTCTTGTGTATTCTATATGAAACCCTTGATTTTCAAGCATACTTTTCCATTCTTCCAAAGAGTAAGATTTTATATGGGAAGGGTCTCTCAACCTTTCTATGTGGTTTATAATACTTTTAGCTTCTTCTAAATTTAATACTGAGCAGTCTAATATGTATAGCTTGCCGCTTTGTTTTAAAACTCTATAAATTTCTTTTAAAGCTTTGTTTATATCGTAAAAATGATGAGGGGCAAACCTACATGTTGCAATATCAAAATATGCATCTTCAAATTTTAAAGAGTGGACATCCATTTTTAAAAGACTTATGTTTTTGGTTTTTCTTTCTTGAATTAATATAGCAGCTTGGTTTAACATATTTTCTACAACATCTATCGCTATAACTTCTTTTACGTAGGTTGATAACGCTATAGCAGTATGTCCGGAGCCAGTTGCTATATCTATGGCTAAATCGGTTTTGTTTGGATTAATGATATTTATCATTCTAGCAAGATCATCTTCGTTAGAAAATACGTTGCTTATTCTATAATGATGTGCGTTTTCACCAAAACTTTTTGCTAAGTTGTCTTTGTCATCCATTTTTATATTATAAGCCAAAAACTATGTTAAAATGTAAATCATTGATATGGTGAAGTTTATATTTATATTCTAAGTTTATGAGCTTTTTTCAGCTAAAAACAAGTTTAAAACCTGCCGGTGATCAGCCTAAAGCTATTGAGGAACTTTTGTCTAACTTTGAGGCTGGTGCTAAAGCACAGGTGTTGCTTGGAGCTACTGGAACTGGCAAAACTTTTACAATAGCAAATGTAATAGCGAATTATAAGAAACCAACCCTTATACTAGCCCATAACAAAACTCTAGCTGCTCAGCTTTATAGAGAGTTTAAAGAGCTTTTCCCAAACAACGCAGTGGAATATTTTATATCATACTATGATTATTATCAGCCAGAGGCTTATATACCAGAAAAAGACCTATATATAGAAAAAGATTCTTCTATAAACGATATATTGGATAAATACCGTCACAGCGCGACAAAGTCTGTTATTGAAAGGGCTGATACCATAGTGGTGGCTTCAGTATCTTGTATATACGGTTTAGGCTCACCAGAACATTATGTTAATATGCGTATTCAGCTTTTAAAAGGACAAAAATTAGACCCACTCAAACTATCACGCCAGCTTGTAGAAATAGGTTATGAAAGAAACGACTTTTCCTTTAAAAGAGGAACCTTTTCCGTAAGGGGTGGAGATTCTATTGAAATAGTGCCTTCTCATGCAGATGACATCGTAATACGCATAGAGTTTTGGGACAACGAGATAGAATCTATCAAAGAACTAGATTTGTTGAATAGACACACCTTAAGAGAAGTAGATTACACAGTTTTATTTCCAGCCACTCACTACGTAGCGCCAAAGCCAGCCCTTATGGAAGCCATAGGAAAAATAGAGCAAGATTTAAGAGAAAGGATAAATTACTTTAAATCCCAAGGAAAGGAAGTTGAAGCTCAAAGGCTATGGCAAAGGACAATGTACGATATAGAGATGATAAAGGAGCTTGGGCATTGCAAGGGTATAGAAAATTACTCTAGGTATTTTGATGGTAGAAAAGAAGGAGAACCCCCTTTTACACTGTTAGATTATATGCCTGAAGATTTTCTTTTAATAGTGGATGAATCACATGTTACTATACCACAGGTTAGAGGCATGTACAACGGCGATATATCAAGAAAACAGAAACTTGTGGATTATGGTTGGAGGCTTCCTGCCGCTTTGGATAATAGACCTCTTAAGTTTGAAGAGTTTTTAAGAAAGATAAACAGAGTGATATTTGTATCAGCAACACCGGGGGAGTGGGAAATTGAGTATTCAAAAGGTGTTATAGTAGAGCAAATAGTAAGACCTACAGGTCTTTTGGACCCTGAGGTAGAAATAAGACCCACCGTAAATCAGTTGGAAGATTTAATAAGAGAGATTTTAAAGGTAAAATCTAGAAATGAAAGAGCCATAGTTTTGACTACCACCAAAAGACTTTCTGAAGATGTGGCAGATTACCTTATAGAGCGCAGAATAAAAGCTAGGTATCTTCATTCTGATTTAGATGCCATAGAAAGAGCAAAAGCTATCAAAGAACTACGAGAAGGCTCTATAGATGTGATAGTTGGTGTAAACCTATTGAGAGAGGGTATAGATATGCCTGAGGTTTCGTTGGTGGCTATATTAGAAGCTGATAAAGAAGGATTTTTAAGAAGTACCACGTCCCTTATTCAAACTATAGGAAGAGTTGCAAGAAATGTAAATGGTAAAGCTATACTTTACGCTGATCGTATTACGGAATCTATGAAAAGAGCTATAGATGAGACCAATAGAAGACGGGAAATTCAAAAGCGCTACAACGAAGAGCATGGCATAACACCAAAGTCTATTGTAAAACCAGTAAAAGAGCTTCTTAGTATAGAAGACCTTGACTATGTAAAAGTGCCAGATGCTATACCAAAAGGCATAAAGACTGAAAAGGATTTGATAGAACGCTTAAACAAATTAGAAAAGATGATGTGGGAAGCATCAAAGAAGTGGGAGTTTGAGAAAGCTGCCAAGATAAGAGACGAGATAAAT
The DNA here is from genome assembly GCF_054656715.1 of Hydrogenobaculum acidophilum. NCBI lineage: Bacteria > Pseudomonadati > Aquificota > Aquificia > Aquificales > Aquificaceae > Hydrogenobaculum > Hydrogenobaculum acidophilum. The sequence goes on along the minus strand of NZ_BAAHXP010000012.1, from coordinate 2,685 downwards.
GAACTAAAAAAGGTTGCTGGTCTTTTTTGAGCTTTTAATATGAAAATCCCAAAACTCTTTTTATCAGACATAGACGGTGTTTTAACAGACGGAAAGCTTTATTATACAAAAAATGGAGAAGAGATAAAAGCCTTCAACGTTATGGATGGGCTTGGCATTAAGCTTCTTCAAAGTGCTGGTATAAAATTTGGTGTTATCTCTGGAAGACACTCTGAGGCACTTTTGAATAGGCTAAAAGAACTTGATATAGAGATAATTTATACTGGAAATCATTACAAGCTTGAGATTTACAACAATATAAAAGCCGATTTATCGTTGACAGATGAAGATATTTGTTATATTGGTGATGATGTGGTTGATATACCGGTTTTAAAACGAGTTGGTTTTAGCTTTGCCCCTTCTAACGCTCATCCTTTTGTAAAAAGCTTTTGTAAGTATATAACAAAAAAACAAGGTGGTGATGGTGCTTTAAGAGAGGCCATAGAGTATGTACTTGATTTGACAGGTCAGTTATCTAATATATTAAAATCCTTTGATTTTTAACAAAAATTTAATATTGTTTGTGTTATACTAGTATAAAAAGGAGGATTTATGAAGATTGCTTTTTGTGAATTAGAGGGCTGGGAAATGCCATACATTGAAAAATTTATAGAAGAAAACGATTTGGAACTTGTTTGTTTTTCAAATGAAACCATAGACAAAGTGGATATTCCAGATGATGTAGAAATTTTAAGCATTTTTATATATTCCAAAATTACCAAAGAGGTAATAGATAAGCTACCTGAATTGAAGCTTATAGTTACTCGCTCCACAGGCTTTGACCATATAGATGTAGCTTACGCTAACTCTAAAAGAATATTGGTTTGCAACGTCCCATCCTATGGTGAGGAAAGCGTTTCTGAATATACTATAATGCTTATGCTAGCTTTGGCGAGAAAACTAAGGGAGACTATAGACAATGTAGAAAAAGGTGTATACAAAACATCCAGCTTAAGAGGTATTGAACTAGCCGGTAAAACCGTCGGAGTAATTGGTACTGGTAGAATAGGTACAAGGACTGCTTTGCTTTCAAAATGTTTTGGTATGAATGTAGTGTGTTACGATGCTAAGCCAAATCAAACTCTTTTGGACGCTGGTGTAAAATATGTTGATTTTGAGGAGCTTTTATCTACATCAGATTTTGTTACTTTGCATGTGCCTTATTTACCATCAACTCATCATCTTATAAATATGGAAAACATTAAGCTCTTCAAACAAGGAAGCTTTATAGTGAATACTTCAAGGGGTAAAGTAGTTGAAACTGAAAGCATAATATACGGTCTAAAGCAAAAAATTTTATCTGGCGCTGCCATAGATACCTTTGAGTCCGAAGAGATAGTAATGGAAGAACACCTTCTGTGGGATGAAAATTTATCGGCAGAAACCCTAAAAAAAGCTTTAGAGATAAGCTATCTTCTTAAACATCCAAATGTCATCATAACTCCTCACAACGCCTACAATACAAAAGAAGGGCTTCAGAGAATATTAAACACTACCCTTGAAAATATAGCTGCTTTTATAAAAAATCAGCCAACCAATGTTGTTAAAGCTTAAATTTTTAAAATGACTAGAGAACCAATTTTTAGTATAATATAGTTGTGAATTCTAAGTATTTTAGGCTTGGCTTATTTCTTCTTGTAAGTGCAATAGCTTTTGCTTTCATGGCAATAAGCTTTAGTGGCATAAGATATTTTTTTGAAAAATCAAATACATACGAAGCTCTACTTGATGATGTGCATGGTCTTAGTGTAGGGGCTGAGGTAAGAGTAAATGGCGTTAAGGCTGGAAGGGTTGAAAAGATAAGTTTTCAAAATGGCAAAGTTTTAGTGGTTTTTTCTATAAAAAAAGATATTCCCATATACAAAGATGCTGAAGTGTCAATAGGTACTCTCGGTCTTATGGGGGATAAATACATATCTGTAGAAGAAGGGCATTCTATATACGGTGAACTTCCGCCAAATAGTATGATAGAAAACATTGGAGTATCTTCGGATACCGAATCCCTTATCAAAAATTTGAACGATACAGCTAAAAACTTTTCTGTAGTAGCTTCAAACTTAGCTAGTATAATATCTCAAAACAGAGACCAAATAGAAGGTATCATACAAAACCTTGATGCTCTTACTAAAAACCTAAATACTATGATAGCTCAAAATCAAGATACGCTAAGGCAAACTATATCAAATTTAGATATGCTCACTTATCAACTTAATCTTACGCTTCCCCAAACTATAGCTGATATAGATAGAACTGCTAAAAACCTAGCCCAAATAACAGGACAAAACAAAGAAGATATAAGAACGCTGGTGGAAAACTTGAAAGCTCTTTCTTCTACACTAAAAGAGCAAACCCCAGTTTTAATGGCTAATTTAAATACACTTTCTCAAAATCTAAATACACTTGTGGTTGAAAATCAAAATGGCATTCACTCTTCTGTAGAGAATTTTGCTGAGCTTTCTAAAAGCCTAAAACAAAGCTCTGATGAATTAAATCAAATACTTGCCAAGATAAATACAGGTCAAGGTACTCTTGGTAAGCTTGTTAACGATAAAAGCTTATATACCAATGCCAACAATGCTCTTTCTACGTTTTCACATTTAGGAAAGATTGTAAATAGATCTAATTTATACATAGGGGGTAGGTTTG